>NZ_BLPI01000001.1:1525000-1825000 GCF_019649015.1 Agarivorans litoreus
ATATTCAAATTCATGTTCCTTATTTAGAAGGTACACCGCAGCAAACACTGTTACGTTGGTACCATGAGGGCTTAAACGCCTTTGAACAAACCTGTCCAGCAGGCTCAGCCATTTTTGCTGAATTTGGTGAAACCTTAACAAGTCTGCTAGCACAAAACACACCAGACGAAACAGAACTAAACACACTAATAAAAGAAACAGCCAAGCGTTACCATGAAGTTAAAGCCAAGTTAGATGCCGGTCGTGACCGCTTGTTAGAAATACACTCAAGTGGTGGCAACAAAGCTGCAGAGCTAATTGAGAAAATTCAAGCAGCAGAGCAAGACCCACATTTTGTGACGTTTAGCCTACGTTTGTTCGATACCATTGGTATCAACCAAGATGACAAAGGCGAAAATGCCTTGGTATTGCATGCGAGTGAACAAATGCTAGTGCCGTCTATTAATGGCTTGCCGGAAGACGGTTGCACCATTACTTATGACAGAGACACAGCGCTTAGCCGAGACGAAATTCAACTTATGTCTTGGGAGCACCCGCTGATTCAAAGCTGTATCGATACTATCTTGGGGGCCGACTTAGGCACAACTTCGGTAGCCTTACTTAAAAATCGCGCCTTACCAGTAGGTAGCTTATTTGTTGAAGGGATCTTTGTAGTAGAAACCAGCGCACCTGCCGAGTACCAAATTGAGCGATACTTGCCCGCTACACCGGTGCGTATTTTACTGGATAAAAACGGCGGAAACTTGTCTACCAATGTTGGTTTTGAACAGTTCAATCAACAACTTTCTGCGGTTAACCGCCACTTAGCCGCGAAGTTGATTAGTGCTTCACAAACACAAATTCATCCTTTGCTTGCGCAAGCCAATGAGCTCGCCCAACAACAATTAACAACTATTGTTGAACAAGCCAGTGAGCATATGAAGCAAAGCTTAAATGGCGAGCTTGAACGCCTTGAAGCCTTAAGCGCAGTAAACCCAAGCATTCGTAAAGATGAATTAAATACCTTACGAAACTTACGTGACAATGCTGGCGACTACCTACAAAAAGCCCAAGTAAAATTAGATGCGCTGCGGGTGATATTGGTTTCGCATAACTAGGGGCTGTAGATCTTTGCTGATGGTTTTTGCAGCAATTAATTAGCCATTTAGGCAAGGCAGTGAGTGTGCAGTTAAGTGGGCTTAATAATCACTCGCTAACGCTGAATAAATGGCTAAGAAATGCTGCCCGAAGGGTTCGGATAAGCGAACTTTACTCTTTGTTAAGTACTTCTTGCTTAGCCCACTAGGCTTCTAAGTGCTCGCCGCGATTAAAGCCCGCTTATCTCGAACAAAATTTCAACACCAAAGATCTACAGCCCCTAGCAAATCGAGATTCTATTTTATTTAATAGCAGGCCTTAGCTTACACTAGGGTCTTATTTTTTAGAGCTGCACTAATGCCAGATTTTGTTTATCGCCCTCCAATGTCTCCCTACTTTAGCGTTGTTTACCAAGACGAAGCTGTAATTGTATTTAACAAAGCCAGTGGTTTACTGTCGGTGCCAGGTCGGCTTGAAAAAGATAGCTTGTGGGATCGTGCTCAACGTGTTTGGCCCGACATTAAAGTTGTGCACCGCTTAGATATGGCAACCTCAGGGCTGATAGTTATGGCCTTAGGCAAGCCGGCTCAAAGTCACTTAAGTCGTCAGTTTCAGCAACGACGCACTACTAAAACCTACTATGCCGAGATCTTTGGTCATCCAGAGCAAGAGCATGGCGAAGTAAACCTGCCACTGCGTTGTGATTGGCCTAATCGCCCCAAACAAATTGTAGATTTTGAACAAGGCAAAGACGCTTTAACACACTGGCAGATTATTGAGCAAAGGCCTCAAACAAGCTTAGTTGAACTTAAACCAATAACTGGGCGGACCCACCAACTACGGGTGCATATGCAACAACTAGGCTGCCCCATTGTTGGCGATGGATTTTATGCATGCCAACAGGCAAAAGCGCTAAGCGAACGCTTACACCTTCATGCTGCCAAAATAGGTTTTTATCATCCAGAAACGGAGCAATTTATGGAATTTGAGTGTGCTCCGCCATTTTAGTTAAAGCAAAGCTGGGTATTGTCCGATACATTAAGCATACACCTCGCCAAGGAACACAAATTGTGCAGCTTGCTAAGTATTGCTTTCTCTCCAGTTTATTAGCAATAAACTGCGCATTTGCTGAGGTTCAGCCTCAAGATTTTAGCCATTGGCCAGTAATTGGTGAATTAAAACAGCTGGATGTAGAGCAACAACAATTTGTTAGTTTGTGGCTAGAAGAAGAAACCCCGCAAAAACGTGGCACCATTATTTTACTTCCCGATTGGGGTATATCACCAAGCGCTCCCAACAGTATTGATTCACTTCGCCAAGCTCTTCCCAAACTAGGCTGGGAAACCGGCGCTATTTTACCCCCTAAGCCCATGTCAGGTTTAATGCAGCAAGCAGAAACCGAAAATGATGAGCAACGGCAGCAATACAAGCAAAGCTTACAAGCGCTTATTCAAGCAGCTAAACAAAATCAGGCTGAGCAGTTTGGTTTTCAAGTGATTATTGCACAAGGTGTGATGGGAGCATGGCTGGTTGAATTGCTAGCCGAAGACGAGCTAGAACAACCCGATGGCATTGTACTTATTAGTGCTTATTACCCTAACCAAACGCTGAATAAAAAACTGGCCGAGCAAACCGCAACACTGCCTATTCCAGTGCTAGATATCTATGCCGAGCACTATAACCATTGGCAGCAACAAGCCCGAGAGCAACGTTTAACGGCCAGTAACAAAAATCAAAAGCTAAACTACCGACAAACCCATTTACCCGCCACCGCAGACACCGCGCCCAATAGTGCAAAACTAACTAAAACTGTTTACGGCTGGTTTAACGCCTTGGGTTGGTACTAACAAGACTCTATTAGCCGGCAGTGGTGAGCAGTTGTAGATATTGCTAAGCTGAGCCCAACATAACTTAGCTAAAGCTTAGGGCTGTTTATCTTTCGAGCTGATTTTTGCAGTGATTTGTGGTTAATTGATACAAGACAGAAGCTTTAATGTGTAGCGAGCCTACATGAGAAGCTAATAACGCAGTAGAAATAAGCCCCTAACCATGAAAATAGTTTTTTTAGATCGCCTCACCCTAGCTAGCCATATCAACTTGGCGCGTCCCAGTTTTGCTCATCAATGGCAAGAATACCCCAGCACCACACCACAACAAGTACGTGAGCGCTGCCAAGATGCAAACATCATCATTGTGAATAAAGTGCAATTAAGTAGGGATACCTTAACTCAATTGCCACAGCTAAAAATGATTGCGGTTGCAGCTACCGGGACCAACAACGTGGATCTAGCGGCAGCCGAAGAACTTGGCATAATCGTTAGCAATATAAGAAATTATGCCGCTCAAAGCATTGCCGAACACTGCTTAGCGCTAATGTTTAACCTTAGGCGCAATGTATTAGCCTACCATCAGGCGATTCAACAAGGTCGTTGGCAACACGCTAAGCAATTTTGTTTTTTTGACTTCCCCATCGATAACTTGGCTAAACAAACGCTGGCAATAATAGGCGGCGGTAACTTGGGCCAAGCGACCGCCCAATTAGCCGGCAATTTAGGCATGGAGGTAGTAATGGCAGAACACAAAGGCCAAACTCCTCGCCCTGGCAGAGTTGCCTTTGAAGAAGCAGTTAGCAGTGCAGATGTGATTAGCATCCATTGTCCACTGACTCCGCAGACTAAAGACCTGTTTGGCGAGCCAGAATTGGCGATGATGAAGGAGACGGCCCTACTAATTAACACAGCCCGCGGCGGAATAGTTAACGAACAGGCTTTGTTGCAGGCTTTGCAAAACAAGCAAATTGCTGGCGCAGCAAGTGATGTCTCTGAATGTGAACCACCTACGCACGACAGCCCACTGATGCAAGCACTTAGCCTAAATAACTTTATACTTACCCCACATGTGGGCTGGGCGAGCAGCCAAAACATGCAAGTTTTGGCTGACCAATTGATCGATAATATTGAAGCATTTGTAGCAGGAAAACCACGCCACCAAGTATTCGCTAATTAGCGCTCTTGCGTTGTTGTTTGACTAACTCGTAAGCCTGTTGAATATCTTGAGTGCGCTGCTTAGCTAGCTCCATCATTTCTGGTGGTAAGCCCTTGGCGACTAACTTATCAGGATGATGCTGGCTCATTAGTTTGCGGTAAGCACGTTTGATTTGCTGGTCACTATCTTGTTGGTTAACGCCTAAGATTTGGTAGGCTTCTTCTAGCTGCTTAGCGCTACTTTGCGCGCTTTGGCGTTGACCACCATGGCGATGGAACTTAAGCTCGGCTTCCCAGCGCGAAATCATCGCTTGAAGCTCTGCTTCCGAGAAGCCTAAAGCCTTGGCTACACGCTTTAATAAAGCATGTTCACTGTCGTCGATTACGCCATCTGCAAACACCCCTTGCAGCTGGATTTCCATGAACATTTGCAATAAATCACGACGCCCATTAACCGCGCTAACAAAGCGAGAAATTTGCTCCTCCAAGGGAAAATCTGCATCTTTACCTTGGCGAAAAGCATCTTGAGCTTGGCGCCTAGCTTCGCCTTGCAGCCGCATTTGATCCATCAAAAAGTTAGCGACCTGAATCTCTTGTTGCGTAACCACGCCCTTTGACTTAGCAATATGGCCAAGCACCGCAAAGGTAGAGAACAAAAAGGCTTGCTGAGCAGCTTGGCTACTCGCTGCCGAGAAGGCAAAATTGCCGCCTACCGCTTTATCAAACCGATGGCCTAGCCATAGGCCAAGCAAGGCACCAAAAGGCCCACCAAACATAAAGCCAAAAAATACGCCTAATACTTTTCCCCAAATTCGCATCACTATTCTCTATCTTTGGTTAATTGCTGGTCTAGTTGTTGAAGCCGCTCAGGGGTCCCCACATCTACCCATTCGCCGCCTTGTAGTTGACCACTCACTTGTTGGCTTAACATTGCTTTACGTAATAAAGGTGCAAGTGCTTGTTTACCGCTAGGCACATGCTGAAAAAAGCGTTGATGATAAATGGCCACACCACTAAATGTAAACTCAGGCTTATCTATCACCAAACCTTGCTCCAAGCTAAAATCACCGGTTAAATTGTGGCTGGGATTGGCCACCAAGTATAAATGGGCATTACTGTCGGTTTGGCTATTTTGGCAAATAGCTTGGTAATCCCAATCATTCCAAACATCCCCATTAATCACCAAGAACTGCTCGCTAGCGATAATAGGTAAGGCGCTAACAATGCCCCCGGCCGTTTCTAAAGCACTAGGTTCATGACTATAAAGAACCTCTATTCCCCACTTGTCACCATTGCCCACATGTGCTTCTACCATCTCGCCTAAATAAGCGGTATTTATTACGATGCGTGTTACGCCTGCGGTAACCAATTTGTCGATATGCCAGTTAATCAAGGCTTTACCAGCAACTTTTAACAATGGCTTTGGGCAATGATCAGTTAACGGACGCATCCGCTCACCGCGTCCCGCTGCCAAAATCATTGCGGTGCGAATTTGGCTCATGCTTTAAACTCTTTTGCGATAGGGCTAATCCACTGATGAAAGGCCTGTAATTCAGGATAACGCTTGGTCACTTGAAGTACATATTCGAGTGTTTGAGGAATGGCTTCGCGATAGGCAGCTTTACCATCCCGATGATCTAATCTGCAAAATATTCCCAGCGCTTTAATATGCCGCTGCAAACCAGTTAGATCAAACCAACGCTGCCAAGTACTTAGTTCGATGGGCGCAATTAAGTGAGCCGATTTTTCGCTTAAAAAATCTTGTTGCAAACTATCAACCAAGGCTTCAGGCCAAGCGATATAACAATCACGCAGCAATGAAACCACATCGTAAGCAATAGGCCCCCAAACCATATCCTGAAAATCAATCATCACTATTTGCTGTTGATTGAGCATCAAGTTACGACTATGAAAATCCCGATGCATAGGTGCATAAGGCTGTTCTAAAATAGCTTCGCTAACAGTGTGACATAAGCCTTGCCAATCACAATGCTGCTGCCAGTTTTCTCCCGCCTGCAACTCTGCTTTAACAAACCAGTCAGCGAATATATCCAACTCACGTTGAATAAATGCTTGGTCAAACTCTTCCATTTCTGCCAAATCTTCACGTTTAGTAGCCTGAAGTTGAACGATTAATGCAAGCGCTTGTCTATAAAGTTCAGAAGCAGTATCAGCACTTAGCACTTGCTCAAGCATGGTTGAACCAAGGTCTTCAATACATAGAAAACCAGCATCAATGTTTGCTGCTAACACCTTGGGCACCGGCAGAGCTTGTGCGCTTAAGGCATTAGCAATATCAACAAACTGTTGGTTTTTCTCGGTAGCGGGCGGCGCATCAACGGCAATAGCAGTGTCACCATTAGAAAGTTGGAAACGAAAGTAGCGCCGAAAACTGGCGTCGCCACTTATCATCGTTAACTGAGGAGACATAATGTCTAAGGTATTTGACAACCATTGCTGTAAAGCAGATTCGCGTACTAAATTACTCATAATTTCTTATACTAATAACAGCCTTTAAATAGCCGCTCACCAATAAATCCAGTATTATAAGCGGCTAACTTTAACCATAGAATTCATTAAGCACAACGTTGACGTTACAGGCTTGGAATTTGTTTATATCAGGGAATAGTTCACATTTATAAGTTCGTAACTAAACGGTGCCTGCAAACTTCGCTAGGATTAGCGACGTTGCTTTCGAGCTTCAGTGCCTTAGCAGAAACACCGTTATCTATGCCTCAGTGCCGAGCACATATCCCAGAACGCATAAAATCCGGTCCCATTGACCCTAACGCTCCCTACGTGATTGCCGCTGATGAATTACATGCAAAACAAGGCGATAAAGCGAGCTTTAGTGGTAATGTTGAGTTTTCCCAAGGCCCTCGGGCATTAAAGGCTGAAAACACCGTATTAGACGAGCAAGCACAAACCCTAAAAGCGACCGGAAAGATTGAGTTTCAAGATAATTTAGTCAGTGTGAAAAGTGATACTTTTGACGCCAACTTAAAAGATCATCAAGCTACACTTAACTCAGCTGAGTACCAACTGTTTGAGCAGCAAGGACGCGGAGAAGCCAGTAATTTAAAAATTAATGATGAACAAAACTTATCCTTAGAAGATGCCAGTTATACAGCATGCCCTCCGGGTGATGTAAGTTGGGAGATTCACGCAGAGAAAATTGATATCGACTCTAGTGAACAATGGGCTACAACCAAAAATGCCACTGTACGGCTTTTTAATGTACCGGTAATGTACTTACCGTATTTTTCCTACCCAATTGGCGATCAACGCCATAGCGGTTTCTTATTTCCGAGTATCTCTACTTCAACCAAAAACGGAGTTGATGTCTCCACCCCTTACTACTGGAACATCGCTCCGAATTTTGACGCAACGATAACCCCACGTTTGATGACACGGCGTGGTTTGCAGCTGCAAAGTGAGTTCAGATATTTGCTCGGCCAACACACCGGCACCTTGAATGCTGAATATTTAGCTAACGATAGTGAGTTAGATCTCGACAGATATTTGTTTCATTGGGATCACCAAGGGCAGTACAAACGTCACTGGCGATTCAATACCGATTACACCCGCATCAGTGATGATAACTACTTTAATGACTTAGGCGACAAGCTTGGTAAGGTAAACGAAAACCAGTTACTACAAACCGGTGTCGTGGGTTATCACACAAAATACTGGTACACCGAACTATTAGTGCAAGATTTTCAGGTGCTTGGCAATACCGAGCAGCCTCACACTCTACTTCCTCAATTAAGTTTCACTGGAGACTGGGATTTAAACTGGCAAACCCTGCAATTTGGCTTTGATTCAGAAATTAGTAACTTTACTCACAGTGATAGCTCCTACTACACCGCACAACGTGTTCATGTAGAACCCAGTTTAAGTTTGCCTTATGTAGTACCTGCTGGTTTTTTCAAAGCTGATTTAGCCTTAATGCATACCTACTATAGCCAAGATAAAGGAACTAATTTCGATTATGACTATTTAGCCAGCACAGTTAATCGAACCTTGCCTAAGCTAAGTGTAGAAGGAGGCTTAAACTTTGACCGAAATACCCTTTGGTTCGGCGATAATTACACTCAAACTTTAGAACCCGTAATTAAGTACTTATACATTCCTTATACTAATCAGGATGATATTGGGATCTATGATACCGATAATCTACAACAAGATTATTACGGCTTATTTAGAGACAAACGTTATAGCGGTTTAGATAGAATCGCCGATGCGAATCAAATCACCCTTGGGGTACACTCGCGTTTTTTATCGCCTAGTAACCAAGAGACATTACGTTTAAGCCTCGGTCAAATCATCTACTTTGAGCCTAGTCGCACCACTCTAATACCCGGCAGTGAGCCTTCTGATAACTCTAGTTCAGCGCTGGCTTTTGAAGCAGATGCAAATATCAAACAAGATTGGTTTGGGCATACTGGCTTTCAAATCGATACTTTAGAAGGGCGGCTAAATAAAGCCAACGCCGCAATCGAGTGGCGACCCGAGGCACAAAAGCTAATACAAATGAACTATCGCTATTCGCAAGCCTCTGAAACCATGGTCAGCGACGTAAATCAAGTAGGAACTAAGGTTGCTTGGCCAATAACCGATCGCGTATCAGCGGTAGGAAGTTACTACCGTGATATGATTTTAGACCGCAGTATTGAGAGCTACTTGGGTGTGCAATATAACTCTTGTTGTTGGGGCATTCGCCTTACCTATCAACGCGGCTTACAAAGTGCCTATGTGGATGACAATTCAGGTATTGACCGAGTCGGTGAATTTGACAGCTCACTCAGCCTCGATTTTGAGATTAAAGGCTTAGGTGGTAGCGACACCAGCAGCCGAGAAGAAATGCTAGAAGGTGGTAACTTCAAATATGGGCGCCCCTTTTACCTCAACCATTAAAACCTTTAAAACAAATATGATAAAGTAAGCGACGTTTTGCTCGCAGTAATGATAGGAACGAAATGAAAAAATTAATATTGCTTGGTGTAAGCATATTCATGCTTGCTACTGGGTTGGTACAGGCTCAGGAGCAATTGCTCGACAAAGTTGTCGCTATTGTAAATAACGATGTGATCACTCAGAGCCAAGTGGATGAGCTAACTGGCAAAGTTCTGCGAAATGCCACAGATGCACAGCAGGAGCTTCCTCCCGAAGAAGAATTACAGCAACAAATAATGGATAGGTTAATTCTAGAAAGTTTGCAGCTTCAATTAGCTGAGCGCTTAGGCATTAAGATTAGTGATAGCCAATTAGAGAACACCATTGATAACATTATTGCCAGCGAAAACACCAGCAGGGAGGTGTTCTTAGACGATTTAACCAAGCAAGGCATGAGCTATAGTCAATTTAGAGAAGATATTCGAAAAGAGATCATTCTTGGAGAAGTAAGCAGAAGCCAAGTGCAAAGGCGAGTTAATGTATCGGAACAAGAAACAGATGCCTTAATAAAGCTTATCGAAGAGCAAGATAAAGGCACTGTTCGTTATCATGTTGGTCATATTTTGCTACGCATATCTGGTGATGAGCAAGTCACTCAACAACAAGCAGAAAGTCTAGTTAAACAACTTAAAAATGGTGAAAATTTTAACCAACTAGCGATGACTCATTCGCAAGGCCCTAAAGCTTTAGAAGGCGGCGATTGGGGCTGGATGACCATTGAAGAGATGCCAACCTTGTTTGCTGGAGTTGTAAAAAATCAGCACCAAGGTTCAGTATTAGGTCCTATTCGCACCGACTCAGGCTTACACATTATTATGGTGATGGATACAGAAGGTTTACAAAAAATAGAAACCTTAGAAGTGAATGCCCGACATATTCTAATCAAACCTTCGATTATTCTTAGCGATAGAAAAGCTAAAAGTTTGTTGTCGGAGTTTCGCCAACAGCTAATTTTAGGTGAAGTAACATTTGAAGAACTGGCTCGCCAATATTCTGAAGACCCCGGCTCAGCAGTACGCGGAGGTGAATTAGGTTGGTCTGACCCTAGTGTGTTTGTCCCGGCATTTAGAGACACAGCTAATCGTTTGGAGATAGGAGAACTTAGCCAACCTTTCCGCTCAACTTTTGGTTGGCACTTAATGGAAATGTTGGATAAACGCACCACTGATACCACCAATTCAGCCAGTAAAAACCGCGCATATCAAATAATCTTCAATCGTAAGTTCAATGAAGAAACCCAAGCATGGCAAGAAGAGCTTCGCGAAGAAGCATACGTAGAAATATTGGATGGTGAGGCATGAGTAAGCCTATAGCCAGATTAGCAATTACCCCTGGTGAACCGGCAGGTATTGGCCCCGATCTAGTGCTTGCCATAAGCCAACGGGATTGGCCAATGGAGCTAGTGGTGGTTGCTGATCCTCGTTTGTTGAAAGAGCGGGCTAACCAGCTAGGTATAGATATTACTCTACTACCATATCAGCCAGAACAAGCGGCAAAACCACAAGCTGCCGGTACCTTAACTGTTGCTCCGGTTGCCATGTCTAAGCCAGCTATAGCGGGGCAACTTGATGAGGCTAATGGCCACTATGTGCTAAATACCTTAAAATTTGCTTGTGATGGCAACATGAATGGTCAATTTGCTGCAGTGGTTACCGGTCCAGTACACAAGGGCATAATTAATAAAGCTGGCGTATCTTTTAGTGGTCACACTGAGTTCTTTGCGCAGCAATCAGGCACTGCCGATGTAGTTATGATGCTAGCAACAGAAGGTTTACGCGTTGCTTTAGCCACCACTCACCTGCCCTTAGCCTATGTAGCTAAAGCGATTACTCATGAACGTTTACATAACATCATCAGTATTTTGCACCATGACCTAAAAACTAAGTTTGCCATTAAGCAACCCAAAATATTTGTTTGCGGGCTTAACCCTCATGCAGGAGAAGATGGTCACCTTGGCCGCGAAGAGCTAGACGTTATTATCCCCTTGCTTGATGAAATGCGTGAGCAACATGGTATGAACTTAATTGGTCCATTACCCGCCGACACGCTTTTCCAAGATAAATACTTGGCAGAAGCCGATGCGGTGTTGGCCATGTACCACGACCAAGGCCTACCAGTGCTAAAATATAAAGGTTTTGGCCAATCGGTAAACATTACCCTTGGCCTACCATTTATTAGAACCTCAGTTGACCACGGAACTGCCTTAGAGCTAGCGGGAACTGGTGAAGCCGATCATGGAAGTATGATTACCGCCATCGAACAAGCCATAGATATGGTAGAGCGAGAACATGAATAAACAAGTTCATCAAGGGCACCGCGCCCGCAAACGTTTTGGTCAAAACTTCCTAAATAATGACTCTGTTATTAGCCAAATTGTAGCCACCATCTACCCACAACCAGGTGAGAACCTGGTTGAGATTGGCCCTGGTTTGGGAGCGTTAACCGAGCCAGTTGCCAGCTCCGCTGGCCACCTACAAGTTGTAGAATTAGACCGTGACTTAGCTCAGCGCTTACGCGAGCACCCCACTCTCGCTAGTAAACTTACTATCCATGAAATTGATGCGCTTAAATTCGATTTCATGCAGCTGTCTAAGCCTGAACAAAAAATGCGAGTGTTTGGCAACTTACCTTACAACATTTCTACACCGCTTATTTTTCACTTGCTAAGCTTTACCAGCGCTATTTCTGATATGCACTTTATGCTGCAAAAAGAAGTGGTGAAACGAATGGCTGCAGGCCCAGATAGCAAAGCATACGGTCGTTTAAGCGTAATGACTCAAGTGCAATGTAATGTTATGCCGGCCTTAGAAGTGCCTCCCGAAGCGTTCGCGCCACCACCTAAAGTTGATTCTGCAGTGGTGCGTTTGGAGCCTTACGAAAGTACGCTGTACCCACTTAACTCATTAGCAACTTTAGATAGAGTGTGTAAAGAAGCCTTTAATCAACGTCGTAAAACGATTCGTAACGCACTCGGCAATTTACTCACAGTAGAGCACTTAGCTGAGCTTGGTTTAAAGCCGACGCTGCGCCCAGAAAATTTAACTATTCAACAATTTTGTGATATTGCTAATTACATAGATAAAAACCAGTTATTACAGGCTTCTAGTAGCGATGAGTAATACCCCAGAATATGACTTGGATATTGAAGTAGAGTCCGGCTTTTTGCCAGAGCACTCAGTGCCAGAAAAACAACAATTCGCTTTTTTTTACACCATTACTATTCGCAACTGCAGTGCACAAGCGCTGCAGTTATTACGCCGTCACTGGGTGATTACCGACGGCGACGGCAAAGTAAATGAAGTGAAAGGCGACGGTGTAGTAGGTAAACAACCCCATCTTAAGCCGGAAAAACCTTTTTCTTATACCAGTAGTGCCGTGTTAGCAACCGAAGTAGGCGTAATGCAAGGCAGCTACACGTTGATTGACGAAGCCGGTAATGAGTTTGAAGCAGAAATCCCGCCATTTCGTTTATCACTTCCAAATAAGCTTCACTAATTAAGGTATGTTATGGCAACTTATTTTGTTGGTGACGTCCAAGGTTGTTTAGATGAATTAAAGGCACTACTAAAGCAGTGCAAGTTCTCAACTAAAAAAGATCGGCTCTGGCTCGCCGGAGACCTCGTGGCTCGAGGCCCAAAATCCTTGGAAACTTTGCGTTTTGTTAAAGAGTTGGGTTGTGCCGCTCAAGTGGTACTAGGTAATCACGATTTACATCTGTTAGCGGTAGCCAACGGTATCCATCGCGCCAAACGGCGCGATAACTTGCAAGATTTACTTGATGCGCCCGATAGAGAAGAATTGCTAAACTGGCTGCGACAACAACCCTTAATCAAAAAACACCCCGACTACGATGTAGTGATGGTGCATGCAGGCATTTATCCGAAATGGAAAGTCAGCAAAGCACTGAAACTTGGTAAAGAAGTTCAGAAGCAACTTGCTAGCGATGATTACTTATCACTACTAAAAAACATGTACTCCAATGAACCGGCTCGTTGGAGTGATGAATTAGTAGGTTATGATCGCCTGCGCTGTATTATTAATGTGTTCACTCGGATGCGTTATTGTTTCCCTGATGCTAGCCTTGATTTTGAATCAAAGCTACCTCCCAACAAAAATACTAACCCGAACCTAAAACCTTGGTTTGAACTCCCCGGAAAACACCTAAAAGAGACCCATATTGTATTTGGGCACTGGGCTGCGCTAATGGGAAAGAGTAAGCACGACTTAGTGTCTGGGCTTGATACAGGCTGTGTATGGGGTAATCACCTATCAATGCTGCGCTGGGAAGACCAACGCATGTATACTCAAGATTGCCTAAACAAAAATATAAGCAACTAAACGCGCGCTAAAGTAACAAACTCATAGTTGTAAGGGTTTTTCTCATCAGCCAAGTGCTTTTCGCTAGCGAGTTGTTGCCATTGATACTGCTGGTAATCTGGGAAATGAGCGTCGCCTTCCACATCTTTTTCGATGAAAGTTAAATACAATGTATCGGCAAACACTAAACACTGTTGGTAGATATTTCCACCACCAATAATCATTACTTCATCTTCGTCTTCAACTAAATCTAAAGCCGCCTGAACGGTGTTAACTACCGTAACCCCTTCTATGGCTAAATCCACATTGCGACTTACCACTATGTTTAAGCGCCCTGGTAATGGGCGACCAATCGACTGATAAGTTAAGCGACCCATAATTACCGGTTTGCCCATCGTCACCGCTTTAAAATGCTTAAGATCGGCCGGTAGGTGCCAAGGCATTTGATTGTCTTTGCCGATAACTCGTTGCTTAGCCATTGCGGCTATCATTGCTACTTTCACTGTATTACCTTTTTAAACTGAGGCTTCTAAACGATTGGCCGACCACGATATATAACAACGGATGGTATAGCTAAGCCAAAACTTAAGGCCATTAATATAAACATCGTCCTTAAACCATTTTCAATGATGGTGGCTAACAAAGGCTCGCTAAAACCGTTGCTATATAAGCTAATAATCCCCACCATGGTAGTAAATGCATAACTGCCCGGAATCATAGGAATAATAGAGGCAACCGTAAATACTGGCCGTGGAATTAAGTAACGGCGCGACCAGTAAACACCAATTAAACCTACGCTGGTAGACGCAACTAAAGTTGCCCATTCAAGCGGCACCCCCCAGTAAATGCATAAGGTTCTAAGACTATGAGCGAACGCACCACCAATAGCACAAAAGGCTAACATTCGAGTAGGTACATTAAATACCATGGCAAAACCAACTGCAGGAACCGCTGAAAAAAGAGCATCGTTAAGTAATAACTTAAACAATTCAATCATCTTATAACCACCCACTTACACCCGTGGCCCACATCGAAAAAGCAATTCCCATAGCCACTCCTAAACTAAGCAAGGATGCAAAAAACCAACGAGAAATACCCATACTAATATGGCCTTTTACCATGTCTGAAACCGCGTTAATTAGTGGGAACCCTGGCACCAATAACAACACTGAAGCAGCCATCACTGTTTGTGGTTGGTTACCGATATCATAACGAACTGCAAGACCTGCAATAGAGGTAGCAACAAAGGCGGTCATGCCAAAATTAAGGATAGGGTTATGATGACGATGTGCCATTTCTTGGCGAAACAACATAGCGACAGCCGAAGCGACAAAAGTCATCGCAAATACGGCCCAGTCACCACCAAATAATCGGCTAAAACAAGCACAAGACATACCGATCATAAACACCACTAACCAACGATTATGTTTGAAAGGCCTTAAGCGTTCTAAACGTTTTACCACATCATCAACACCTAATAGCTGTTTCTCAGCCATGATGGTGATCCTTTGCACTTCGCATACCATATGCATGTTAATGCCGCGATCATAAACTCGTCGAGTAGTTGTAATGCAGCGACCTTGTGATAAGCCCGTAAGAATAAGCGCATTAGCAGTGATAGCCAATTCTACGCTCTCTAGGCCTAAGGCTTTACCTAAACGGACTGTCGTTTCTTCAATTAATTTACTTTCTGCGCCATGCTGCTGCATGATTCTGCCAGCCTGCACAGCTACCCGACAAATCTCTGTTTGTTGTTCTAGAGAAATAATACGAACCGGAGCCTGAACAGGCTCCGGAGAGTGTCTAAATGAGCGTAACATTTAAAGATCCAAGTAATACTAGCACATCTAATAGCTTACTATGGTTGGTAAATAACCTCTACATCATAATCGTCATCATCCCAATCATCATCGTCGTCATCCCAGTCTTCTTGGTTTACTTTGTCGATTTGTTGTTGATGATAGTCATCCCACTGGAATTTAACTTCTTCGCGCTCAGCCATTTCTTCTTCTACCATAGGTAGGGTTTCGATAAATTGACCAATCGCTTTACAAATGTCTTTAGTTCCATTGTTTTCTAAAGCGGAAATTGAGAAAACCTCACCTTGCCAATCCAGTGCTTCAATCACTTTTTGGCGGATCTCTTCAGCTTCTTCTTCAAGTACTAAATCGACTTTGTTAAACACTAACCAACGAGGCTTCTCGAATAGCTTTTCGCTGTATTGCTCCAGCTCTTTAATAATAGTGATAGCATTTTCAGCAGGGTCGCTACCATCTGCTGGCAGCACATCCACCATATGCAACAGTACACGACAACGCTCTAAGTGCTTTAAGAAACGCACACCAAGCCCAGCCCCATCGGCTGCACCTTCAATCAAACCGGGAATATCAGCAATAACAAAACCGCGGTTTTCTGATTGACGCACCACCCCTAAATTAGGAATAAGTGTAGTAAATGGGTAGTCTGCCACCTTAGGTTTGGCTGCAGATACACTGCGAATAAAGGTAGATTTACCCGCATTTGGCAAACCCAACATGCCTACGTCAGCAAGTAGCAACAGCTCCAATTGAAGGTTACGAACTTCACCAGGAGTACCATTAGATTTGCGACGAGGCGCTCGGTTGGTACTGCTCTTAAAGCGAGTATTACCTAAACCATGAAAACCACCTTTAGCAACCAACAAACGTTGTTTATGTTGGGTAAGATCGCCAAGGATCTCTCCTGTGTCTTGATCACGTGCTCGCGTACCAACCGGCACTGGCAACTCTAAATCCTCACCACGCTTACCAGTACAATTAGAACCCTGGCCATTTTCGCCACGCTCTGCTTTATGAAAACGTTCAAAGCGGTAATCAATCAAGGTGTTTAGATTTTCATCGGCAACCAAGTATACACTGCCACCATCTCCGCCATCACCGCCATCAGGACCGCCACGTGGAACATACTTTTCCCGACGAAAACTAATAGTGCCGTTGCCGCCGTCACCTGCGTCTACTTTAATTACCGCTTCATCTACAAATTTCATTTTTCACTCCAGCATTATCGCTTAACTATAATGCAACACGCCTACTTCGTAAGCGAAATAGTGGTTTCTTGGAAAAAAAAAGCCCCGCAGTTGCGGGGCTTTTCAAATATCTAATTGGACGTTTATTCAGCTTCGATGCTTACAAACTTACGGTTTTTAGGACCTTTTACTTCAAATTTCACTTTGCCTTCGGCAGTTGCGAAAAGAGTATGGTCTTTACCGATACCAACGTTAGAGCCAGCGTGGAATTTAGTGCCACGTTGACGAACAATAATGCTACCCGCTAATACAGACTCGCCACCGAAACGCTTAACACCTAGGCGTTTGCTTTCCGAATCGCGACCGTTACGAGTACTACCACCAGCCTTTTTATGTGCCATGAGTATTTTCCTCTAAATTAACCGTTAATGCCTGTAATGCGAACTTCAGTGAACCACTGACGGTGGCCCTGTTGCTTACGTGAATGCTTACGACGACGGAACTTAACGATTTTAACTTTATCGCCACGACCATGAGAAACAACTTCAGCTGTTACTTTGGTACCATCTACGTAAGGTGCGCCTACTTTAACGTCTTCGCCATTAGCAACTAGTAATACGTTATCAAATTCAACTGTGTTACCAGTTTCAACGTCTAGTTTCTCAAGGCGAAGTGTTTGACCTTCGGCCACACGGTGCTGTTTACCACCACTTAGGATAACCGCGTACATTTTTTTCAAACTCCGCTTACACCTAATATTTCAAGGTGTCTATAATTCTCAACAATGACGGCGGATTCTACGGAAAAAGATCTGTTCCCGCAAGGGGAATTTCAAAAAAGTTTAAAAATCACGCAAGGCCAAGAATTTTAAGCGGTGAAAGCTGCTTAAACAAAGGAAATGAGATACTATTACAGCATTAAATTATCACCATAATATTGCTGATTCATCGGCAACAACCTCTAATAAGAAATTATGCAATTGGATGCGATAAAAAAGCTGTCTGATCAAGACATGTCTGCGGTAAACGAGCTTATTTTTAAAGAACTCGAATCAGATGTGGCTCTTATAAACCAAATCTCTTTTTATATTGTAAATAGTGGCGGCAAAAGGATCCGACCTTTACTAACCGTATTGGCAGCGCGAGCTTTAGGTTATCAGCAAGATCAACACATCAAACTTGCGGCCATTATTGAATTCATTCATACCTCTACCCTCTTACATGATGATGTGGTTGATGAATCTGAGTTACGCCGGGGTAAAGACACAGCCAATGCGCGCTTTGGCAACGCAGCCAGTGTATTAGTTGGCGACTTCCTCTACTCACGCTCTTTCCAGTTAATGACCCAACTGCAAAACCTTAAAGTGATGGACATACTAGCAGATGCCACCAATGTTATTGCTGAAGGTGAAGTATTACAGCTGATTAACTGCAATGACCCTGATACCGATGAAGCACGTTACTTTGAAGTTATTTACTGCAAAACAGCCAAACTGTTTGAGGCGGCCACTCGCTTAGCGGCAGTAATAGGTGAACAAAGCGCTGAGATAGAACTTGCAATGCAAGACTACGGCAAATACCTAGGCACAGCATTTCAAATTATGGATGATGTATTGGATTATGTTGCAGACCAAGCTGAGATGGGTAAAAACGTAGGTGACGACCTAGCAGAAGGTAAACCAACCCTACCGCTTATCTACGCAATGGAACAAGCTGAGCCAGCCGATAAGGCGCTAATTAGCGAAGCCATTAAACAAGGTGGCTCACGCGACCAACTCGACGCGATATTAGCAATTTTAGACAAAACCAAGGCACTTGATTACTGCCGAGAGCGCGCAGCTGAAGAAGCACAAAAAGCGATTGACGCTTTAGCCTTGATTCCTAACAGTAACTACAAGCAAGCGCTAATGAGCCTAGCCAATATCGCAGCCGACCGTGCCGCTTAGCGAGTCTCAATAAATGGATACAAAAAAGGCTGCCTAAGGGCAGCCTTTTTATTAGCTCAACATTAATTAAGCAAAAGGATGGCGTAAAATAATAGTTTCTACACGATCTGGACCCGTTGAAATAATGTCAACCGGCACTTCTAATAGCTCTTCAATGCGCGCAATGTAGTTTAATGCTGCTTGTGGCAGTTGCTCGCGAGCTGTTACACCAAAGGTGTTCTCCGACCAACCAGGCATTGATTCATACACAGGCTCAGCCACTTCGTAACCTTCAGCAGCCATAGGCGGTACAGACAGGACATCGCCATTTGGCATTTTATAACCGGTACAAATCTTTAACTCTTCCAAGCCATCTAGCACATCCAGTTTGGTTAAACACAAACCTGACAGACTGTTAATTTGTACTGCGCGACGCATAGTTACTGCGTCTAACCAACCACAACGGCGTTTACGACCAGTGGTTGCACCAAACTCATGACCTTTCACACCTAAGTGTTGGCCGATGTCATCATCAAGCTCTGTTGGGAAAGGACCTGAACCCACACGCGTGGTGTAAGCCTTAGTAATGCCCAAAACATAATCTAAATGGCAAGGGCCAAAACCACTACCCGTAGCTACGCCACCCGCAGTTGTGTTTGATGAAGTAACAAACGGATAGGTACCGTGGTCAATGTCTAATAAAGTGCCTTGAGCACCTTCAAACATAATTGAGTCACCACGACGACGAGCCTTGTCTAGCAAGTCAGTAACGTCTGTTACCATAGCCGTAATTACTGGCGCCATCTTAGTCATTTGCTCAAGCACTTCTTCATAACTTACGCTTGGCGCGTCGTAGTAATGATTAAGTTGGAAGTTATGGTACTCCATCACTTCTTTTAGCTTGGTCGCAAATTGCTCCATGTCGAATAAATCGCCAACACGCAAACCACGACGAGCAACTTTATCTTCATAAGCTGGACCGATACCACGACCAGTAGTACCAATAGCGTTTTTACCACGCGCTTTTTCGCGCGCCATATCTAAGGCGACATGGTAAGGCAAAATTAGAGGACAAGCTTCACTGATCACCAAGCGTTCTTTTACAGGAACGCCGCGCTCTTCGAGCATAGCCATTTCTTTAAATAGCGCATCAGGTGCTAATACCACGCCATTACCAATTACACAGGTAACGTTATCGCGAAGTACACCAGATGGTATTAAGTGGAGGACAGTTTTTTCACCGTCAATAACTAAGGTATGACCAGCATTGTGACCGCCTTGATAGCGCACCACATAGCTTGATTTGTCGGTAAGTAAGTCTACGATCTTACCCTTGCCTTCGTCTCCCCATTGGGAGCCAAGGATCACTACGTTCTTTCCCATTGTCTTTTGTCGTCTCAGTTAAAAAGCGATTCTAGCAGAAATCGGACAGTCAAGGGGTGCATGTTATACCGATTTTATGTGCCAAGGTCAAAGATTAATCACATACAAGAGTATAATTGAAACACCCACTAAGCCGAGTCCAATTTGCCGAATATTACTCGCCGGCGCTTCCGATAATGTTTTTAGTAGCCGTTTCCAACGCTTAGGAAACAATAAAGGCCCTAGGCCTTCGATAAGGCACACTAGAGCTAATGCAAGTAATACAGAATCTGTCATAAAAAAGCCCAGCGTTAACTGGGCCCTCAGTATTATGGTTTCGCAGGTTCTTTCATATAACGGAAGAATTCGCTATCTGGTTCTAACACCATTACGTCTCCACCGTTATCGAAACTGGTGCGATAAGCCATTAAGCTGCGCCAGAACTTATAAAACTCTGGGTTCTTGGTATAAGCATCAGCGTAAATTTTAGCGGCTGTAGCATCACCTTCACCTCGCATTTCGCGACCACGCTTATCCGCATCGGCCAGTAGTACATTTACACGGCGATCAACATTAGCGCGAATAATCTCGGCTTGCTCTTGACCTTGCGAACGGTGCTCTTTAGCTACCGCTAAACGCTCTGCTCGCATCCGTTGGTAAATACTACTACTTACTTCATCAGGTAAGTTAATTTGCTTAATACGCACATCGGTAACTTCGATACCAATCTCAGAAGAGCGCGCCATACGTTTAAGCGCATCTTCCATTACTTGGCCACGTTCTCCAGAGACGATATCGCGAATAGTACGCGAACCTATTTCGCTACGAAGACCATTGTTTATTTTACGCGTTAACAAAGACTCGGCTTGAAGCACCGAACCACCTGTTGATAGGTAGAACTGTGAAAAATCAGCGATTCGCCATTTCACGTAAGAATCAATGATTAAATCTTTTTTCTCTGAGGTTACAAAACGGTCAGCGTTACCATCTAAAGTTTGAATACGTGCATCTAAAGTACGCACAGAATCAATGAATGGAACCTTGAACTGTAAACCCGGTGGGTAAACCTTGGTTGCGCCATCAGCAGTACGTTTTACTTTACCAAACTGAATAACAATACCGCGTTCACCTTCCTTCACTACAAATACCGACGAGTAACCCACTAACAAGGCTAAAATAATGCCAAATATAGCTAATTGTTTCATGGCTTAGTTTCTCCCCGAACTAGAGCGGTCACTGCTTCGAATCGACGAAGGGCGTGACGGAATCGAGCTAGCAGGCTCTGAACTTATAGTTGATGGTTTATTGCCCGAGCTAGATTTACGTTGAGTAGGCTGCTGGCCTTGCTCCATTAGCTTATCGATAGGCAAGTAAAGCAAATTACTGTTGTTTGATGCATCAATCAGGACTTTATTCGACTTAGCATAGATCTCTTCCATCGTTTCTAGGTACAAACGGTGGCGAGTTACGTCCGGTGCCGACTCATACTCTGGAAGTAACTGTTCGAAACGAGCCACTTCACCTTGTGCTCGCAATACAATCTGCTCTTGATAACCTTGGGCTTCTTGCTCAATACGCTGAACTCGACCACGTGCTCGTGGTTCAATTTCACGTTGATAAGCTTCAGCTTCACGAATGAAACGCTGCTCATCTTCTTGTGCAGAGATAGCATCATCAAAGGCATCTTTAACTTCTTCTGGCGGACGAGCCGGCAGGAAGTTCACGTCAACCACTTCAATACCTAAGTTATAAGGTTCGATGATTTTGTTTAATAAGGCTTCGGTTTCGCTACGCACAACTTCACGACCCGTGGTTAAAATATCATCCATGGTGGTGTGACCAATCACGTAACGCAAGGCACTGTCGGTAGCTTGTGCCAAACTATCATCCGGCGCAGTTACGCTAAACAGGTAAGCATGTGGACGAACCACTTTGTACTGCACATCCATTTCAACGCGTACTACGTTTTCGTCTTCAGTCAGCATAAAGCCCGATGCTGGTAAAGAGCGAATAGCCTCTACGTTCACTGGGATCACTTCTTGAACAAAGGTTGCTTTCCAGTTCAAACCAGAATCTACTAAACCTGATTCAGGATCGTACTTACCAAAGGTAAGAATTACGCCCTTTTCAGCTTCTTTAATGGTGTAGAAACCGCTCGCCACCCAAATAACAGCCAAGATGACCACTACGACAGCAATGCCAAAACCACTCACACCACCGCCGCTACCACCAGATGATGGCTTTTTACCACCACCCAAAATGCCACCAAACTTACGGCTTAGCTTAGTAATTACTTCATCCAAATCAGGTGGACCCTGATTACCATTCTTATTGTTATTGCCCCAAGGGTCACGATCACCGCCGCCACCTTTGTTGCCAGGCTCATTCCAGGCCATCTGTGTCTCCAGAAATTAAAGTTAATGCCTACTCACATTGAGCAATAAAACTTTCCAAACTATGGTCGAACTGTTTATCTAACCGTTGCCATGCAATAGCATCAAGTCGGATATCTACAACGATATTTCCTTCATCGTCTAAACGTTCACCTGCTACGCAGTCTAACTGATACAGACGACTACGCAAGCGCCCTTCACTAGGAGGCAAACGTAAAGTGTGGTTAACCATATCGCCGACTAAACGCTCGCTGATTGCCTTGTACAACAAAGGCAAACCTTCTCCCGTTAACGCCGACACCCACACTTTTTGGGGTAAACCATTTTCGTCACGTTCAATACGTGGACTCATATCGGGGTGTTGATCTACTTTGTTGTAGACCTGCAAGAAAGGGATCTCTCCTGCACCTATCTCTTCTAATACTACCTCAACCTGCTCAACGTTTTCAGCCATTCTTTCATCACTACAATCAATCACATGTAATAATAGCTGGGCTTCACGAGTTTCGGTTAGAGTTGCTTTAAAGGCAGCCACTAAGTCATGAGGGAGGTGGCGAATAAAGCCCACAGTATCGGCAAGTATCACCTTACCGACGTCCTCAATGTCAATTTTCCGTAGTGTTGGATCTAAGGTTGCAAACAACTGATCCGCAGCATAAACCTTCGATTCGGTGATGCGATTAAACAAGGTCGATTTGCCAGCGTTGGTATAACCGGCCAAAGAAACAGTAGGTAACTCGGCACGCTGCCTTGCTCTTCTGCCCTGCTCTCGTTGCTTACCCACCTTTTCTAAACGCTGTTGTATTTGTTTAATACGCGCACGTAGCAAGCGTCGATCGGTTTCTAACTGAGTTTCACCAGGGCCGCGTAAACCAATGCCGCCCTTTTGTCTTTCTAGGTGAGTCCAGCCGCGTATTAATCGGGTCGACATATGGCGCAATTGCGCTAGCTCAACTTGCAACTTACCTTCGTGGGTTCGCGCGCGTTGGGCAAAAATATCTAAAATGAGGGTGGTACGATCTAAAACCCGCGCCTCACAGAGCATTTCTAAGTTTCGCTCCTGTGCTGGCGATAAAGCGTGATTAAAAATAATCACATCCGCTTGGGCACTTTTCACTAATTCTGCGATTTCTTCTGCTTTTCCCGCACCTACAAAATACTTAGGGTGGGGAGAAACTCGGCTACCGGTGATGGTAGCCACCGCATTTACGCCTGCAGAGCTGACTAACATCTTCAGCTCTTCCAGGTCTTCTCGCTCATCTTCGTCACTAAAATTTACATGTACTAAGATGGCTTGTTCACCTGCTTCATAACGGTCAAACAAGCTATTTTACTCCTTGGCAATTACCAAGGCTGATAAGCCTTCGCAAATGCTATTCGTCGTTCTTCGAGTCGTCAGATACTGGGGTATGGTGTGGAACAGCGCGAGCTGGTACCACAGTAGAGATAGCATGTTTGTATACCATCTGGCTGACAGTGTTCTTCAACAAGATGACAAACTGATCAAATGATTCAACTTGGCCTTGCAACTTAATACCGTTTACTAAATAAATTGAAACGGGAATACGCTCACGTCGTAACGCATTCAAAAATGGGTCTTGTAATGATTGCCCCTTCGCCATGTTATTGTTCCTTTTTTCTTATTAATTAATTGGCATAGATCAAATTCGATTATATACCACTAACTTGGAGCCTTATAGCGACAATTTCAAGTATCACTTAGCGAATTAGTAATTATTTTGTTGTTTCTTGGATCACCACTCTGTAACCAAGTGAGATCTGACCAGCTTTTTAACCAATTCATTTGTTTTTTAGCCAGTTGCCGCGTAGCCACTACGCCGCGAAATACCATTTCATCATAATCCATCTCGCCACTTAGATATTGCCACATTTGGCGATACCCAACGCTCCGCATAGACGGCAAACTTAAATCTAGATCCCCCCTTTGCATCAGCGATTTGACCTCGGCTTCAAAGCCAAGTTCCAACATCATCTTAAATCGCACTTCTATTAGATGGTGCAGTTGGGCTTTTTCTTTCGGCGTTATAGCAAACTGATGGATTTTATAAGGTAAGGCCGCAAGCGGTTGATTATTAATCTCAGTCAGAGATTTACCGGTTAAACGATATACTTCAACCGCCCTCATCAAACGCTGATGATCGTTAACATTGATCCTTGCTGCGGAGGTGGGATCGTATTGGCTAAGTTCTTGATGCAAATTTTCCCAAGAACTATCTGCTGCTTGCTGCTGAATCTCATTGCGCAAGGCTGCATCAGCTTCCGGCAAATCAGCTATACCGTCCACTAAGGCTTTAAAATACAACATGGTGCCGCCCACCAACAGCGGGACATTACCACGCCCATGAATGGCATCAATTTGCTCTAGCACGTCGCGACGAAAATCGGCAGCTGAATACACTTCAGTAGGATCGCAAATATCAATTAGAGCGTGCGGGGCTTGCTGTTGTTCTTCGGCAGTTGGTTTAGCGGTGCCGATATCCATTCCACGATAGATTAATGCAGAATCAACACTCACCAATTCAGCGCCCATTTGCTGATGAAGCTGAATAGCTAAAGCGGTTTTACCTGAGGCTGTAGGCCCCATCAACGTAATAACAGGCAGGCTAGTTGTCATGATTAAAACTCTCGATGCTGGCACTTAAATCCACCGCTCGCCACAGATGCTTAGGCAGTTGACTCGGGTAGTGACTATGCAATTGTTGGCTTAACTCTATCGCCTGTTGCCAAGTGTGCTCTTTAGGTTTGCTTTGCAGCTTAATTAGCCCACTTAACAAGGCTTCGGCTTGCTGCCATTCTGAATCCGGAAGCTGACTCATCGCCGTTAATAAGCTTGGGACTAACTGAGCAAAGTCGGCCTTGCGTATCAACTTAGGCACTTGAGCTACAATAACTTGCTGTTTGTTAGTAATATTAAACACAAAGCCGATACGCCGCAGTGCTTCTTGTTGTTGGCTTAGTAAAAGATGCATTGGCTCATCTAAAGCAAGTTTTAACGGTAATAGCAAAGGAACGCTATCTAAGCCTTGCGGCCACTGTTGCATCGCTTGGCTATAGGCCAAGTGTTGCTGGCAAGCCCAAAGGTCTAGCAATATCAGCTTCTCGCCAATACACGCTAACAAATAGGCACTTTCAACCAAATGCAAAGGATATAGCGCAGCGGTTTGTGGCTTAGCATTCACAGCACTCACTTGGCTAGTAGAGTCTGCCCTCGTTGCTTCACCGGTAAAATTGGCCGAGCTGCTCAACCAGTGATGATTAGCTGATAATTCTGAAGACCGCGGCTTATCGGCTCGCTGCAAACTTGACTGATAGCTCTGGCGACCTTCGCTCACTCTCGGCATGGTAGAAACTGCGCTGGTGTAGCTATGAGCAACTTGCTCTAGTGGTGGAGCGAATATTTCATTTACCGGTTCATCTTGGCAAACCGGCAGTTCGCTAGTGTGATTATGGGCCGGTATTTTGCTTAAGGCTGATGCCAATACCTGTACGATGTAGTCATGCACTAAACGGGCTTGATGAAAGCGTACTTCATGCTTAGCCGGGTGTACATTCACATCTACTTGGTCTAATGGCAACTCCAGAAATAATACATAACTGGCATATTGTTCATCGGGTAAATAGGCTGCAAATGCTTGGCGAATAGCGTGTTGTAGCAACTTGTCGCGCATCATTCGACCATTCACATAAAAATACTGCTGGTCGTTTTGCGCACGTGCCACTTCCGGTAAACCTAACCAACCGTGTAAACGTAGTTGGTCATGCTGATTATCTAGATGCAAACAGTGGTTAGCAAAAGGGGCACCAAATACTGTGCTTACTCGCTTCAGCTGCTTATCCAAGTCTGTGGCTATGCGATACTGACGGATTAATTTGCCATTGTGTTTTAAACTCAGCGCCACATCAAAACGGCTCAAGGCTAAACGTTTCAACAGCTCATCAATGTGCGAAAATTCGGTTTTCTCAGTGCGTAAAAACTTGCGCCGTGCAGGCGTATTAAAAAACAAATCGAGCACTTCTACCGAACTGCCAATTGGATGGGCGCAGGGTTGCAAACTAACTTGCATGTCACGACCAGCAGCTTGAGCTTGCCAAGCTTGGTCTTGCTCAGCAGTACGAGAACTTAAACTTAGTCGAGAGACCGAGCTAATACTTGCCAATGCTTCACCGCGAAAACCCAAGGTGGCTATCGCACTTAAATCATCAAGGCTGTCAATTTTGCTGGTTGCATGACGACTAAGCGCCAAACCCAACTGGTCTTTAGCAATGCCGCTGCCGTTGTCGCGAATGAGTATACGTTTTGCGCCACCCTTATCAATTTCGATATCGATACGTGTTGCGCCGGCATCAAGGCAGTTTTCAATCAGCTCTTTAACTACCGAAGCAGGACGTTCTACCACTTCTCCGGCGGCAATTTGGTTAGCCAGCTGCGCTGGCAATATTTGAATAGGCATCGAATTAACTATTTGGGATGGTCAGAACTTGACCGATACGCAAGGTATTAGAAGTTAGTTTGTTGGCCTTTTTCAAACCCGCAACGCTGGTATTGTAACGAGCAGCCAACACCGATAAAGACTCGCCCTTTCTCACGGTATGCTTACGCACGCCATAGGTTTGCGCATACAAAGTGCCCGCCAAAGGCTTAGTGCGGTAATGGGCTTTAATGCCTTTCACTACCGCCTTGGCAATCTTTTCTTGGTGATTACCCGTTTTTAGTAACTTTTCTTCTTTGTGATTAGTAATAAAACCCGCTTCCACCAAAATAGAAGGAATGTCTGGCGACTTAAGCACTGCTAGGCTGGCATGCTCGGGACGTTTTTTATGTAGCGAAGTTACTTTGCCTAGTTCACCTAATACTTTTTTAGCTACTTCATAAGCGGTGTTCATTGAGTAGTCCATCTGCATATCAATCAAAGCGAAGTTAAGATGTGCGTCATTTTCTACACTGCCCATTACTTCACCAACACCGCCTAACAAATCAGATTCGGCTTCATGTTGTTCTAAATGGCGACCCACTTCACTTTTAGCCCGGCGAGTAGATACCACCCAAACAGAAGCGCCTTTTGGTTGAGAGGAGGTAAAACCATCAGCATGAATTGACACCAAAAAGTCGGCTTTGTTTTTGCGCGCTATTTGCGAGCGTTTATTTAGATTAACAAAGTAGTCACCTTCTCTAATCAACACGGCTTTTAAGCCGGGCTCTTGATTAATAAGGCGTTGCGCACGCTTAGCGATAGCCAGCGTGATATGTTTTTCGTAGGTTCTTTTGTTGCCGATGGCACCGGGATCTTCACCACCATGGCCGGCGTCGATAGCAATAATAATGTCACGGTTGCCCGCTAACTGTTGCTGGGTTTTAGCTTTAGAAATCTGCTGTTGTTGCTTTTTAATTTGTGCGCTACCGGCTTTGTCTGGCAAGTCTATCACCAAGCGATGGCCATAATTTCCGGTAGGTTTAAGGGCAAACACCGTAGGATTAACCGCTTGTGAAAGCTCTATAACCAAGCGGTAATCGCCTTTAGCCTTTGGGGTACTCGGACGGATTTTTTTGACCAAATCACCAGATAAAGGAACTTTACTCAAATCACTGAGCATTTTACTAGCGGAGAGGTCCAACACAAGGCGGTTAGGTTTACTTAAGTTGAAATGGCTAAACTGTGGCGCACCAGATAAATCCAATACAATACGAGTATTGTCTGGGCCGCTCCAAACACGCACCCCAGATACATCACTACTGGCCATTGCCAGCCCACAAAGCAAATACAATCCTAAGCCTATCCAGCGACTTAATCTAAAACTACCCTGCATGTTGACTCAACCACTCCACTACTTTTTGTCCTTGCTCGCTCAATGCTTTCACTTGAGCACTGCGCTGCTCACCTCGATAAGCTAGCTCAACCAACAAGTCTGCGGCTGGTAAAAAGCCCTGACCCTTTTCAGGCCATTCCACCAAACACAAACAATCGTCGGCAAAGTAATCGCGAATACCAATAAATTCTAGCTCTTCTGGGTCGGCCAAACGGTACAAATCAAAATGATTGACTCGCCACTCACCTAATTCATAAGGTTCAACCAAGGTGTAGGTTGGGCTTTTTACTTTACCAGTGTGGCCTTTACCTTGAATAAAACCGCGGGTTAAAGTGGTTTTCCCAGCGCCTAAATCACCTTCTAAATAAATAACTGATGCCTGCTGACAAGCTTTAGCTAATAATGCGCCTAAGGCTACCGTTTGTTCTGCGTCAGTTAACTCAATATGCCACGTTTTCATTACAAATTTGGATTCACTAGTTGTCTTATAAAAGGCATTAGATCTGAGGCCAGCATGCCTCTTTCTCCCTGTTCTGCAGCTTTATCTGCAGCCATACCATGAATACACACCCCAAGGCAGGCAATATCAAACAATGAGTGCTTGGCTGCAAATTGGGCGATTAAGCCGCCGATTATACCAGACAAAACATCTCCCATCCCGCCCGAAGCCATGCCGGGGTTACCTACAGTACAAATTTTCACTTGCCCTTGCGCGCCAGCTACAACGGTGCCGGCACCTTTTAATACACATACACCACCAAAACAGCGCTGTATGTTTTGAGCGGCAGCAATTCTATCACTTTCTACTTCTGCCACAGAGCAATTCAACAAACGCGCTGCCTCGCCTGGATGTGGGGTTAGTACCCATTGCTCATGCTGCATCGGTGCTTTAGCCAACAGGTTAAGTGCATCGGCATCTACTATGCAGGCTTTGTCCTCACTTAATACAGCTGAAAACAGCGCTTGCGCCCACTCATCTTGTCCCAATCCGGGACCTATCACCTTACAGCTAGCTTGGACTAAACTGCTGTATAGCTGCTGCAGAGAATGCTTAGCCACTGCTGTAACCATTAACTCTGGGCGCCCGCTGCTCACCACCAACTGATTTTGCGCCTGAGTAAATACATTAACCAAACCAGCACCAGTGCGTAAACAGGCTTCGGAAGCCATACGAATAGCACCGACCATTCCAGTATTACCGCCTACTAAAGTCACTCGGCCACAACTACCTTTATGAGCTGCTTTTGCCCTAGGCGCAAGCATCGAGCGTAACTGAGCATAATCTGCGCGGCTAACTTCGGTAGTATTTTGTTGCTCGAACAAGTCACTTAGCCCCAAACCGGCAAATAGCAACTTGCCAACATATTCAGGTGCTTGCCCGGTAAACAAACCTTGCTTGGCAGCGATAAAACAAATAGTAGCGCTAGCTTTTATCGCACTACCTAACAGCTTTCCGGTATCTGCAGATAAACCTGAAGGTAAATCTAAGGCAAGCACTGGCACGCCGCTTTGATTGACTTGCGCAAACAGCGCTTGCAATGGCGCTCGCACATCACTGTTTAAGCCAATGCCCAACACGCCATCAATAATCACATCACACGGCCAATCAAATTGTTTACTAAGATCAAGCTGTCCGCCCTCGGCTTGCCAGGCGGCTAAGGCTTGTTGTGCTTCACTAGGCATTCGGTCTAAATCACCTAAGGCAAGCACCTTTACCCGTTTACCAACTTGCTTGGCCAACCGCGCAACCACCAAGGCGTCTCCGCCGTTATTGCCACCGCCCGCTAATACCAAAATGCGCTTGGCATTGGGCCATTGGCACTGCATCAGTTTAAAGGCAGCCAAGCCCGCCTGTTCCATCAAAGAATACAAGCTAATACCTTGCTGCTCAGCCAGCACTGCTTCTTGGCGTTTCACTACTTCGGCGCGCCATAAACTCTGTGGTAAACTGTGCGAAAACAATCGGTGCTCTGGAGCCATGTCCCTACTATCCGAAATAGACCTAAAACAGCTGGTTCAACATATCAAGCTAACCGCTAAATCGCTAGGTTTTCAGCAGATCGGCATAACAGATGTGGATCTTAGTCAACATCATCAAGATGTTGAGCAATGGCTGGCAAAAAACTACCACGGAGAAATGGACTATTTAGCCCGTAATCTTGAGCTTCGCAAACATCCAGAGCAGCTGCATGAAGGCACTCAACGGATCATTTCGGTGCGCATGAATTACCTACCAGAGGACGCTAAGTTTGCCCAAAGCCTCAGCGCCATCGATCAGGCATATATTAGTCGTTATGCGCTGGGTCGTGACTACCATAAGCTAATGCGCAAGCGGCTAAACCAACTGGGAAAAGCGATTAATGATTACTGCCAACAGCAGCTAAATATGCGCCCATTTGTCGATTCTGCCCCGGTAATGGAGCGCCAACTGGCCACTAAAGCAGGCTTAGGTTGGACAGGTAAACACAGCTTAATCATCAACCAAGATGCTGGTTCGTGGTTTTTTTTAGGTGAGTTGTTTGTTGATTTACCCCTGCCCATAGACCAACCAGTAGACGAGCAATGTGGTGATTGTGTTGCCTGCATCACCATTTGTCCCACCCAAGCCATTGTTGAACCCTATCAAGTAGATGCGCGTCGCTGTATTTCTTATCTCACCATTGAATACGATGGGATCATTGAGGAAGAATTACGACCGCTAATGGGCAATCGCATCTACGGTTGCGACGATTGCCAGCTTACCTGCCCTTGGAATCGCTACGCCCAGCTAACTCAAGAAGCCGACTTTGCTGCCCGAGAACAACTAGATCAACCAACACTATTGGCGCTATTTGCCTGGACCGAAGAAGAGTTTTTAAAGAAAACTGAAGGCTCGCCAATTCGTCGGATCGGCTATCAACAGTGGCTACGCAATATCGCGATTGCCTTAGGCAACGCAGCCTATTCACAACAAGCTATTGACGAGCTAAGCGCCAAGCAAGGGCTTGAAGCCGTTGCCCAACACCACGTTAATTGGGCGATAGAGCAACAACAGAATAAAGCGGCAAAAGCTTCTCGCAAAACCGCACGTTTGATCCGTATTATAGAAAAAGGATTAACTCGTGATGCTTAATGCATCAGTAGAATAAGTTCTGTTACACTTTTTAAGAACAAATAAAATGGAAGCAGCTCATGCACTTACTTGGCGTTGATATTGGTGGCACCGGCATAAAGGCAGCCATCGTAGATTCTACCACTGGCGAGCTTATTAGCGAACGTCATCGTATAGCCACCCCACAGCCCGCCACGCCCAAAGCAGTAGCCCAAAGCTTAAAGCAGATGGTTGAGCATTTTGCTTGGCAAGGTCCTATTGGTTGCGGCTTTCCTGCAACGGTTCACCACGGGGTTGCCCAAACTGCCTCTAATATTGATAAAAGCTGGATTGGCACCAACGTTGAAGCCTTATTCGCCGAATATACCGACTGCCCGTGTTATGTAGTGAACGATGCCGATGCAGCCGGCATGGCCGAAATGGCCTTTGGCGCAGGTCACCAGCACCAAGGTGTGGTAGTGATTATTACCGTTGGCACCGGCTTAGGTAGCGCAGTGTTTGTAAATGGCGAATTGCTTCCCAACACCGAGTTTGGCCATATTATTTTAGAAGGACGAGTAGCCGAGCACTATGCCAGCGCCAGAGTGCGCGAAGCAGAAGAGCTAAGCTGGAAAAAATGGGGCAAGCGCTTCAACCTTTACCTACAGCGCCTCGAGTTTTTAATGTCGCCCGATTGCTTCATTATTGGCGGCGGTGCCAGTAAAAAATTCGAAAAGTACCAAGCGCAGCTCAAGCTAAAAGCTGAAGCTTTGCCTGCACAGGGCTTAAACCAAGCCGGCATTGTTGGCGCAGCCATGTACGCCCAACATCAAAGCTAATTAAGATTCGAGAATAGAGCCGCTTAAATAAGATTGGCGAAGCGGCTCGTCAAAATGCTCAATGCTATAACGAAGAAGCTCTCTGGGCAGTTCGCTAAGGTGCTGTTGCAAAAAGGCCTCTACAGCTGGCTTGTCTCGCTTAGCCAGCTCTCTGAGCATCCATCCCACCGCTTTGTGCATTAAGGGATGAGCATGGGTATGAAAGCGCTTTGCTAGCGTAATAGTTAAATCAACATCATTTTGGCGTATATAGTAAAAGCAACTTACCATAGCAATGCGTTGCTGCCACATACTACTGTTGCTAGCGAATTGCTCGAGCAGCTCCCAATCTTGATGCTGCCAGATATAAGGGCCAACAATTTTAGGCGCTGAGCAATCAACCAAATCCCAATTATTCACATACTTAATGTAGCGCTGGTAAAACGCTAACACCGCTTGTTGTTGCTGAAATGTTTTCGCTTTTTGATAATGCTGACACATGACTACCAAGGCAAAAAAGCGCTCCTCATGAAAGGCAGAGGAGATTAAGTCTGTAAGCTCCTCTAGAGGCAAAGGATAGGCTTTGGCAACTCTTCTAGTATTAGGCACACGAATACCTAAAAACTGATCACCTTCGCCATAACCACCTGGCAATGCTTGAAAAAACTTCGGTAAATAAGCAGCTTTTTCTGGCTCAGCATATTCGCGTAAAGCTTTTTGAACGAGTTCGACTTGATTCATCACCCACCCTTTATGCTCAATAAAATGCTTATGTTAAACACAAGCTTATACCAATCACACTAAGTAAGTGATCAGAAATAACGCAGGAAAAATACTCGAGAATAAGGCAGAAATTTTCGATAAGTAGTTATTCTACAATCAAAAATTCTAACGCAGTGATCGAGCATTTTAACCAGATAGATTGAACAGTTACTTAGTACGATTGGTATTAATCCACCAACAACGGCTTGAGTATTTAATTGACCATAAAACAACAGGCAAAAAAAAGCCCCGCATCAATGATGCAGGGCTTCAATTTGGAGCGGCACATCGGGTTCGAACCGATGACCTCAACCTTGGCAAGGTTGCGCTCTACCAACTGAGCTAGTGCCGCTTAAATCTTTATCACTATTTAATGTGTTGAGAGCTTAGCCAAAGGTTGCGCTACTCTTTATATCCACACTGAGCTAGTGCCGCTTAAATCTTTATCACTATTTAATGTGTTGAGAGCTTAGCCAAAGGTTGCGCTACTCTTTATATCCACACTGAGCTAGTGCTGCTCAACTTCAACTACTTGGTATTAGTTAAAGTTTTAAATTTGGAGCGGCACATCGGGTTCGAACCGATGACCTCAACCTTGGCAAGGTTGCGCTCTACCAACTGAGCTAGTGCCGCTTAATCTTTATCACTATTGAGCGCTGTGTTCTTCTACGCTGAGCTAGTGCAGTTCAACTTCAACTACTTGGTATTAGTTAAAGTTTTAATTTGGAGCGGCACATCGGGTTCGAACCGATGACCTCAACCTTGGCAAGGTTGCGCTCTACCAACTGAGCTAGTGCCGCTTAATCTTTATCACTATTTAGTGTGTTGAGAGCCTAACCAATGGTTGCGCTACTCTTTGTACCCACACTGAGCTAGTGCCGCTTAATCTTTATCACTATTTAGTGCGTTGAGAGCCTAACCAAAGGTTGCGCTACTCGTTGTACCCACACTGAGCTAGTGCCGCTTAATTTGCTAAATCAAAGTTAGGCCATGCCTTCACGTTGTTTAGGGCTGCGAATTATACGAGGAAATTTTGCCTTTGCAAGAGCTGTAAAAGAAAAAATTACAGCTCTTAAACTGTTTGTTTAGTTTTCGCCCAGTTTAAAGAAGGTTTTTTGATAATGCTGCATTTCAGCAATCGATTCGCGTATATCATCCAAAGCTAGATGAGTACCGCTTTTAGTAAAGCCATCTAAAATTTCTGGCTGCCAACGGCGAGCCAATTCTTTTACCGTGCTTACATCTATATTTCGGTAATGAAAGAACTGCTCAAGCTCAGGAAGGTACTGATGCATAAAGCGACGATCTTGACCAATGCTATTGCCACACATCGGAGATACGCCCTTAGGCACCCATTGCTTGATAAAATCGATAGTTTGCTGGGCAGCTTGCTTCTCATCAACACTGCTGGCACGAACTCTAGCAACCAAACCTGACCCTGTATGAGTGTTAGTACACCACTCATCCATGCCCGCTAAAACATCGTCAGATTGGTGAACAGCAATCACCGGCCCTTCTGCAAGAATATTTAACTGAGCGTCGGTAATAATCGTCGCGATCTCTAAAACGCGATCAGTCATGGGTTCGAGACCAGTCATCTCCATATCAACCCAAACTAAGTTCTGTTCACTAACAGTCATGTTGACCCTATTTATATTTCGGAAATATTTTCCGCAAATCTTTGATAAGCGGTATCATAGCGATTTATTACACTTACTTGAATAGCAGTTTTCGTGACAAAGAGAAAGAAACTGAGCCAAGGTCAGCTTCGCCGTGTGCGCAGCAACCAAGAAAAGCGCTTAAAAAAACAAGATAGCCACCAATGGTTAGATGACCAATTAGGTCCTCAACAAGAGGGAACTATCATTAGCCGCTTCGGCCAACATGCCGATGTGGAAGCTAACAATGGAGAAATATTCCGTTGTAATATGCGCCGTTCAGTAGGCTCTTTAGTCACTGGAGATGAAGTTGTTTGGCGAGCCGGTAACGAAGAACAATCGGGCATTCGAGGGGTTATTGAAGCCTGCCACGAGCGCCGCTCAGTACTAACTCGCCCTGATTTTTACGACGGTATCAAAGCCATTGCCGCCAACATCGACCAAGTAGTAATAGTTTCTGCAGTATTACCCGAATTCTCCACCAGCATTGTCGACCGCTACCTAGTTGCCGTTGAAGATGTAGATCTTGAACCCATTATCCTGCTGAACAAAGTTGACTTGCTTGATGCCGAGCAACGCCAAGCAATTGAAGAACAACTCAAAAATTACCAGCAGCTTGGCTATAAAGTTATTTACGCTAGCACTAAACAAGCTGAGGGGCTTGATGATTTAAGCCAACAATTAAGCAATAGAACCAGTATTTTTGTTGGCCAATCAGGCGTAGGCAAAAGCTCGCTGGTAAATAGTCTTCTGCCAGAGCAAAGCATCGATACCAAAGAAGTATCTGAAGTATCAGGCCTAGGCCAGCACACCACCACTACCGCTCGTTTATATCACTTAGTATGTGGTGGCCGCTTAATCGACTCCCCCGGAGTACGTGAATTTCAACTTTGGCACCTTGAAAAAGACCGAGTAGCTTGGGGCTTTATCGAATTTCGCCCTTGGTTAAATCAATGCCGTTTTCGTGATTGCAAGCACCAAGGAGACCCTGGTTGTGCGATGCAAGAAGCGATAGACTCAGGCAAAATTTTGCAACAGCGTTTCGACAGCTACCAGCGTATTCTCGAAACGATGGAAAATAACAAACCTTCTCGGGTTATTCCCGGAAAGAAATAATTAAACCAATAAACGACGAGAATGTAGCGTGTTAGACAAAATTAAAGTTGCCGCCCAGTACTGCTTCCCTCAACACGGTTTATCCCGTTTAGTGGGTAAGCTTGCTCAAGCTGAAGCAGGAAAGTTGAGTCATTGGATCATTAAAAAGTTCATAAATCATTATCAAGTAGACATGAATGACGCTGTTCACAGCGAAGCCAATGCTTACCCAAGCTTCAATGCGTTTTTTACTCGCCCGTTAAAGCCAGGCACCCGCCCTATTGTTGAAGGCGACAACAAGCTTGCTCACCCAGTGGATGGCGCAGTAAGCCAGCTTGGTCCCATTCAGCATGGTCAGTTAATACAAGCCAAAGGTCATGACTACAGCGCTCGCGAACTGCTCGGTGGGAATAAAGCCTTAGCAGAAGAATTTAGCGATGGCGACTTCGCTACCATCTATCTAGCCCCCAAAGACTACCATCGCATCCACATGCCTTGTAAAGGCAAACTGCGCAAAATGGTATACGTACCCGGGCAACTTTTCTCGGTTAACCCTCTCACTGCGGCCAACGTGCCCAACCTGTTTGCCCGCAATGAGCGCGTCGTGGCAATTTTTGATACCGAATTCGGCCCTATGGCCATGGTATTAGTAGGTGCAACCATTGTTGCTAGCATAGAAACCATTTGGTCCGGCACAGTAACGCCACCGGGTGGTAAACAAGTATTCACTTGGGATTATCAAGATCAGGAGATAAATCTTGATAAAGGTGCAGAGATGGGCCGATTTAAATTAGGCTCCACCGTAGTCATGCTATTTGCTAAAGATGCCATTGAGTTCGAACAGTCACTAGCGCCTACCGTGACCACAGTGATGGGTACACACTTTGCCAGCAAAGCGGAGTAATAACAGTGAGCCTTGGTAAATCTTTGCCAAGGCTCACTCGATTCTGCCTATTATTACGCTATTTCATATATTTAATATAAAATAACTAACAACGCTAAACGCAATAGTTCGGTCTTAACCATGGTTGTGTACCAATGAATTTATCGATTTTCTGTCGCACTTTCGCAATGGCACTGCTATTAATTTCTGCAGTGGCTCAAGCCAATGCGGGCGGAGAGTCTCACCTAAAAGGCTTAATTAACTCCCTCGATATCCAGCCAAATAACTTAAACACCCAACAGCAGCAGCTCATATACGAAGAATCTTTGGCGCTGTTAAAAGAAGGCAACAACTATCGCGAAAAAGCCAAATACTATCGTGATATCATCAATAACTTCTCTCGCTTGCGTAAAGATCAACAAGAAAAACTCAATCAATACCAAGCTCCAACTATCGAGAGCCTAACAGAGCTAAATTCAAACCAACTAAATGAACAACTCTCTGTATGGCAAGCTCGACTCAGCAATACAAACACCAACATCGATGAGTTAAAGCAACGCCAATACCGCATTGATTTAGACGTAAGCGAACACCATCAGCGCAGCGGTCCACTGCGTGAGCAACTAAACTCGGTGCGTGCCAAGCTAGCGCAACTTGAATTTGGTGTGCTCAATGAAGTTGAAGAAGCCGAGCGAGTTCGCGCCCAAGTCAATGAAGCCAGCTTAACCGCTCAATTGGCGATGCTAGAGCTAGCGGCGCAGAGTGCTAACCACCGTAACGAATTACTACAGCTAGAATTAAGCTTGCTGCAACGCACACAGTTGGCAGAAAAACGTATTCTAGAAAATATCAAGCATCGTTTATCAATAGAACACCGTGTCGAAGCGCAACGCTTGTCAGATCAGCTAGAGTTTTCCGCTCCAGAATTACTCGACAACCCAATAGTGAAAGAATTGGTCGAGCAAAATCAATTTCTACAAACCGAACTATCTGAACTGTTCGAGCAAAGTGAAGAAATTGCCGACTTACAGCAGCAGGTAAATGACGAGCTTGAGCACATCAAACTCACCTTTGCTAATTTTAAAGAACAAGTGTCTTGGTTAAAAGTCACACGCTCATACGGAGAGTACCTTCGAGAACAAATTACGAGTTTGCCAAAACCCAAAACCGTTGCCCCCATAGAGCAGAAAATTATTGAAGTGCGGATCAGCAAACACCGTCATCAAAACCTGCTTTATACCCAACGTAATCAAACCAAACAAAAAACTCAGCGAGAGTTCACCGCCAGTTTAAATCAAGAACAAGCCAAAATATTTAACAAGCATTTAAAGCTTAACCAGCAACTTTCAGAGAAATACTTATTGGAGCTAGACGCTAGACTGTTCGAGTTAGCTCGCCTCAAGCTGGATTACTCAAAGCTAAATAGTCAACTTAACACCATTAACAAAGAAGCTAACCAAGAGTTATTTTGGACCGCCGATGTGAAAGCCATCGACTTTAGCTTTTTTAGTGATATACGCCATTCTTTGATATGGCTATTTAACACCCAACAGTTAGATCAACTTACCAGCGCAATTGCTAATATGTCAGGATTCTGGCTATTCTGGCTATTTTTAGTCGCGGCAAGTGTTGCTTATGTTTACTACTTGAAAAAGCATTGGCTAAAAGGTTACTTGCAACGTATCGATTCAAAAACCGGCAACATTACCCGTGATAAATTTAGTTATACTTTGGCCAATTTAGTACTTAGCGCTGCATTTGCTACACCTTTAGCGCTATTTATCGGTAGTGCTGGTTATGCTTTGATTTACGAGTGGGAATACCCTTTTGCGCGTGATGTTGGTAGCGCACTGGTTAGCGTGGCTATGGTATTGTGGCTATTCCATTTGTTACAGCAATTCTGCCAAAAAAATGGACTACTAAACACCCATTTTAAGTGGCCGCTAGTAAATGTAGAACAAGCAATCATACTAATTCGACGTATTGTTTACATCACTTTACCTTTACTATTTCTTCTAAAACTCTGTATTTTACAAACCAGTCAGCCTGCCTACAGTGGTTTAGCGCGTTTAGCTTTTATTGTATTGTTGCTATGGGTAGCTTACGGCTTTCACAACATTTATCGTATCGAGCTACCAGTTAACTACCACATAGACATTTTTAAAGCACCTCAGTTAGCCCGAAAGCTCATTTGGGGAGCAGCAATTAGCATCCCATTAATGGCAGCACTCGCCTCTGCAGCGGGCTTTTTTGCCACCGCATTTACCGTTTATTGGCAAGTGGTACTTAGTTTTATCATTGCCGCACTATTCCTACTGGGTTATTTACTGATTCATCGGTGGATGTTGTTACAACGCCGTCGAATAGCCTTCGACCGCGCCAAAGTGCGCCGTGCTGAAATGATAGCTCAACGTCAATCAGAAGAGGACGACCCTTCTAGTTCGAGTGAAGGAGTGATTGACGCCATTGAAGAGCCCGTGATCGACTTAGATACCATTAGCGCTCAATCTTTAGGTTTATTGCGAGCAGCACTAGTATTATCTTTAGTGTTAGTTTTATTGTTTATTTGGTCAGAAATGACCAGCGCGTTCTCATTCCTAGACAACGTTACATTATGGGAAAGCAGTTCTAGCCGTGCTGGCGTAGCTACAGTTGATGCCATTACGCTACGCTCCCTGGGATCAGCACTGTTGGTCATCTTTTTTGCGGTAGTACTTGTTCGTAATTTACCCGGCTTGTTGGAGCTAATGGTATTACAGCATTTGTCGCTAAACCCAGGCACTGGTTTTGCCATCACCACGATGATCAATTACATGGTAATACTGTTTAGTATTTTTAGTGGCTTTGGTTTATTGGGCATCGAGTGGTCAAAACTTCAGTGGTTAGTAGCTGCACTCACCGTAGGTTTAGGTTTTGGTCTGCAAGAGATTTTTGCTAACTTTATTTCCGGCTTAATTATTCTGTTTGAAAAACCGATTCGAATCGGCGATACCGTGACTATTCGCGAGCTCACCGGCACAATTTCTAACATCGAAACCCGCGCAACTACTATTGTAGACTGGGACCGTAAAGAAATAATCGTACCTAATAAAGCCTTTATTACTGAACAGTTTATTAACTGGTCGCTCACCGATCCCATCACCCGAGTGGTGCTAATGGTGCAAGTTAAACAAAATTCAGATAACCAATTAGTTCACAAACTACTACAAGAAGCCGTAGATGCAAACAGCTTGGTACTAGCCAATCCAGCACCAGAAATCTATTTTACCGAATACACTAATAACGGCATGAAATTTGAAATGCGTATCCATGTAAGTGAAATGCGCTACCGCTTACCAATGACCCATGAACTGTACACTTTGATCAACGACAAGTTTAAGGCGAATAACATAGAGATTGCCTACCCACAATTAGATATATCTCTCAATACCTAAGTATGATTTTGCTATCTTAAGGCTATAAAAAACCACTATTTCAATTAATTAGCCTAGAGACCTCGATCATGGCCTTGCAAAAACATTTCAAGCTTCTGGTTTGTTTTATTGTTCCCCTGTTAATATTGGCACTCCCCACTAGCTTAATTCCTCTACCAGAATTAACCGTGGTGCAACACCGTATTATTGCCATTTTTGTTTTGGCGGCATTGTTATGGATTTTTGAACCCGTGCCAGTATTTGCCACCTCCTTGTTAATTATCACTCTAGAACTGGTTTTTATCTCCAATCAAGGGATAAGTGCTCTCATGACGGATAGTGGTGCGGCGCCAATGGGCGAGTTAATCCCTTATACCAGTATTTTTAACGCCTTTTCTTCGCCAATTATTATTCTATTTATGGGTGGGTTTGCTCTGGCTATTGGCGCCTCTAAGTTTGAGCTAGACAACAACTTAGCCCGCGTACTCCTTAGGCCATTTGGCAAGCGCATTCCAATGATCATGCTCGGCATTATGCTAATTACTGCCGTGTTCAGTATGTTTATGAGTAACACCGCCACCACAGTAATGATGCTAGCCATAGTTGGCCCGTTAATCGCTGCAGCTCCACGTAACGATTTAGGGATGAAAGGGCTTATTTTAGCCATTCCTGTTGCTGCCAATACTGGCGGAATAGGCACCCCGATTGGGACGCCACCAAATGCCATTGCCCTTCAATATATTCCCGAAGGGCAAATCACCTTTGCGTCTTGGATGGCCTTTGGCATTCCCTTTGTTATCATTCAGCTGGCCATTGCATGGTTTTTATTGTGCAAGCTCTACCCCTCAAAAACCGGTGTATTAGAACTAAATTTGAAAGGTCATTTTCAACAAAGCACTCGCGCTTACATTGTGTATGCCACTTTTGCGCTCACCATCTTACTGTGGCTAAGCACCGCCTGGCACGGCATGAACAGTTACGTAGTGGCTATTATTCCTTTAGCGGTGTTTACCTTAACCGGAGTCATTGGCAAAGACGATCTCAAGCTATTTAACTGGGATGTACTATGGTTAGTGGCCGGTGGTATCGCCATGGGCATGGCATTAGAAAAAAGTGGCTTAGCCGCCAAAATAGCTACATCTATCGATTTTGCTAGCCTGCCCACGTTAGCGGTCATTGTGGTGCTATCGATTATTTGTGTGGTGATGGCGAACTTTATGTCGAACACTGCCACCGCCAACTTAATTATGCCCATTGCGGCGGCAGTTGCCACCAGCTTGCATGGTTTGGATGGTGACGGCGGCATCACTACTCTGCTGATTATTGTTGCCCTGTCGGCTTCCTTAGGCATGATGTTACCCGTTAGCACCCCGCCCAACGCCTTGGCTTACTCAACCGGCTTTATCGAAACCAAAGACTTAATAAAAGTAGGCGGGATTATTGGCTGCACCGGCTTGGCACTGCTGTATATCGCGATGATGGTGATCCTATAAAACCAAAAACAAATGGGAGCGCAACTCCCGTTTGTTTATTTACGCTCTGTCTACGCTAAAACTTTGCACCGCTTGAATGTTAGGTGTGCCTAACGCCAACATCAACAGGCGGTCGATGCCTAGAGCAACGCCTGCACAAGCGGGGAGGCCTGCCGCTAAAGCAGCTAAAAAATGCTGATCCACTTGCGCAGCAGCCAAGCCCATATTTTCCCGAACCTGCTGGTCTTTAGCAAAACGCGCAGCTTGCTCCTTAGCGTCGGTGAGTTCATGAAAGCCATTGGCTAACTCTACGCCTTTAAAATATAACTCAAAGCGTTCTGCCACTTGCGGATCTTTTGCTGAAATTTTAGCTAGTGCGGCTTGTGATGCTGGAAAGTGATAAACAAAACAAGGGCGCAACTGGCCAATTTTAGGCTCAACGCCCAAGCTAAATAACAGCTGTAAAATAGTGTCTCGATCAGGCTCATTCGCCACCAAGTCTTCAACTGATAGGCGTTTAGCTACTGCAACAAACTCAGCGTGGCTAGCATTAAGAGGATTGATGCCAAGGTGTCGCTCAAAGGCTTCAACATAGCTTAAACGCTCTGCCTTATCACAAGCCAATACCTCGGTGATTAACTCATCCATTTCATCCATTAAGGCAAAATGGTCAAAGCCAATACGGTACCACTCCAACATAGTGAACTCTGGGTTATGAACACGCCCAGCCTCTTCATTACGAAAAGCCTTAGCCAGCTGATAAATGCAGCCACTACCAGCAGCTAACAAACGCTTCATGTGAAACTCGGGCGAGGTTTGTAAATACAAAGGCATGGTTTTGGGTGCTGCTGGCCCCGACAAGGTTGTACTAAAGCTATGCAAGTGTACGTCACTCACGCAGGCTTGGCTTAAACAAGGTGTGTCGACTTCCATCACCTCACGTTTGGCAAAAAAACATCTGATTTTGTTAATGATTTTTGCTCTTTGCTGAAGTGATTGAATACTTGCAGAGGGTTGCCAAAGTGTTTCAGACATGCAAATTTTTTCCTGCATTGAGTTAGAAATTGTCGCGGGGTTTTATACCACTTTGCTAACAAAAGCGGGAGTTATATCTCAAAAGCTAAATTATCTCAGCAGCTTGCACAAAGTAGCGTCAATATTTGATTTTAGTCAAGCATCAAAAAGTTAATACCCGCACAATCATTGTAGGCTTATTTCGTATGGAGAAAAGCGTGGAACTAATCAAAACTGATGTCGCCATTGTTGGCGCTGGGGGCGCAGGTTTACGCGCCGCCATTGAAGTTGCAGAACAACACCCCGAGTTAGAAGTAGCATTAATTTCAAAAGTATATCCAATGCGCAGCCACACCGTTGCCGCAGAGGGTGGTGCTGCAGGTGTAGCTCAAGATCACGATAGCTTTGATAACCACTTTAACGACACCGTATCGGGTGGAGATTGGTTGTGTGAACAAGACGTGGTGGACTTTTTTGTTGAGCGCGCGCCCAAAGAACTTACTCAACTAGAACACTGGGGCTGCCCTTGGTCACGTCGTCCCGATGGCAGTGTAAACGTACGCCGTTTTGGCGGCATGAAAATCGAGCGAACTTGGTTTGCTGCCGATAAAAGTGGCTTCCACATTCTTCATACCTTGTTTCAAACTTCAACCAAGTACCCCAGCATTAAGCGCTACGACGAGCATTTTGTGCTCGACCTAGTCGTAGAAGACGGCCAAGTAAAAGGGGTTATCGCTTTAGATATCGCTGAAGGCGTAGCCAAGCTTATTCAAGCTAAGTCAGTGATTATTGCCACTGGCGGTGCAGGTCGCGTTTATCGCTTTAATACCAACGGCGGCATTGTGACTGGCGACGGTATGGCCTTGGCTTATCGTCATGGCGTAGCACTGCGTGATATGGAGTTTGTCCAATATCACCCTACTGGTTTACCCGGCTCAGGCATTTTAATGACCGAGGGCTGTCGTGGTGAAGGCGGCATTCTTACCAACAAAGATGGCTACCGTTACTTGCAAGACTACGGCCTAGGGCCAGAAACGCCAGTTGGCGAACCTAAAAACAAATACATGGAGCTAGGGCCTCGAGACCGTTTAAGCCAGTGCTTTTGGCAAGAAGCGCAACTTGGTCGCACCATTGAAGGGCCAAATGGCGACTACGTAAATCTCGACCTTACCCACTTAGGCGAAGACTACTTACTAGAACGCTTACCGTTTATTTGTGAATTGGCAAAAGCCTACATGGGCGTAGACCCAGTTAAAGAACCGATTCCAGTGCGGCCAACCGTGCACTACACCATGGGTGGCATTGAAACCGACGGCCGCTGCGCTACTTCACTAAAAGGCTTATATGCCGCGGGTGAATGTTCATCAGTTGGCTTGCATGGCGCCAACCGTTTAGGCTCTAACTCGCTGACCGAAATAACCGTATTTGGTCAAGTAGCGGGCGAATCGGCAGCACGCAATGCGATTGTGAGTGAGCATAGCGACAGTGCTTCATTGCTTGAGCAAGCAGAGCAAACTCTGGCTAAGTACCAAGCCTTAAAATCGAATCAAGGTGATGAAAAAACCTCAGATATTCGCAACGAGTTAGGTCGTACCATGGAAGCTGGCGTGGGCATTTACCGCACCGCAGAAACCATGCAACAAACCATCGATAAAATTGCCGAGCTAAAACAGCGCTACAAAAACATTAAGTTGGTAGACGACAGCGAAGTGTTTAATACCGAATGGCTCTACGCTGTAGAACTTGGTTACTTATTAGACGTAGCCGAAGCGATGGCGGTCTCGGCGATTAACCGCAAAGAGAGCCGCGGCTCGCACCAGCGTATTGATGGTTATGAGCAGCGTGATGATGTGAATTTCCTTAAACACACTTTAGCTAATTACCGCCCTGACAGTGCACCAGAGATTAGCTACAGCGATGTGAAGATCACCAAATCTCAACCTGCCGAACGTGTTTACGGCGCAGCCGCCGATGCCCAAGAAGCAGCCAAAAAACAAGCGGAGGCAAATTAACATGGCCGAAACGATGAAAATCGATATTCTGCGCTACCGCCCAGAAAGCGACAACGAGCCGGTATGGCAAAGCTACGACGTTCCTTACACCCGCGAAATGTCGCTGCTAGAAGCCTTGGCTTACATTAAAGACGAACTTGACCCTACCCTTAGCTACCGCTGGTCTTGCCGCATGGCTATTTGTGGTAGCTGCGGCATGATGGTAGATGGCGTTCCTAAGTTAGGCTGTAAAACCTTCTTGCGTGATTACCCCAATGGCATGAAGGTAGAGGCTCTAGCAAACTTTCCTATCGAACGTGATTTAGTGGTAGACATGAGCGACTTCATTGAGAAGTTAGAAGCCATAAAACCTTACATCATCAACGATAAGCCACGCGCCTTAGAAGATGGCTGTCACACCCAGTCACCTAAGCAAATGGCGCAATATCGTCAATTTTCGATGTGCATTAACTGTGGCCTTTGTTACGCGGCATGTCCGCAATATGGCTTAGACAAATCTTTCACTGGACCTGCTGCACTCGCACTATTGCATCGCTACAACCAAGACAGCCGTGACGCTGGCAAGGCCGAGCGTATGAAAATAGTCAATGCTGAAGAAGGCGCATGGGGCTGTACCTTTGTTGGTTACTGCTCGAAGGTATGTCCGAAAGATGTAGACCCAGCAGCAGCGATTCAACTTGGTAAAGTAGATAGCGCCAAAGACTATGTAATAGCCATGTTCAAGCCAGGAGAGTAAGCATGAGCAAACGTAAACCTTATGAAAGAAAAATGGGTGCAACGTGGTGGCTAAAAAACACGTTTCATACCAAATACATCATCCGTGAAGGCTCAAGCCTAGTGATTGCTATTTACAGCTTTGTATTGCTGTTTGGGTTATTTCGTTTAAGCCAAGGGGCCGAGGCCTTTAACGGTTGGCTAGCTGCAATGAGCCAACCAGGCTGGGTAGTATTTCACATACTTAGCCTTGCCTGGACGCTTTACCACAGTATTACCTGGTTTAGCTTAGCCCCTAAAGCCGCCAACATTTGGCTAGGCCAAAAGCGCGTACCCGACAGCTGGATAGTGAGTGGGATGTACGGCGCTTTGGCGGTGATTAGCTTAGCCGGCTTAATCTTGGTTTTGATTTAGGAGACACCAATGAAACGTTCTAATGAACCGGTATTTTGGGGAATGTTTGGCGCGGGCGGCATGGTTGCAGCCTTGTTCACACCAATTGCTATTTTAATCACTGGCTTACTGGTGCCAATGGGCATTATTCCCGGCGAGCAATTCTCTTATGAGCGGCTGTTGGCCTTTTCTCAACATTGGTTAGGTGCCGCGGTAATTTGGGTAGTGATTAGCTTACCACTTTGGCTGTGCATGCATCGCCTTTACCATACCCTACATGACTTCGGCATTCACGCTGGCAACTTAGTAAAAGCATTGTTCTATGGCGTAGCCTTCGCTGGCTCAATCGCCTGTGCAACATTGCTGTTACTGGGCTTAGTATAAACAGCTAAAAACAAAGTGGGCTAAGTTAATTGCCCACTTTGTTTCACCACTACATCATCCCTAACTGCTCGCAATTTATTATTGCTACCCGCTAAGTGCCTCGATAAAACATATTGCACTAATCAGCCCAAATACCAGACAAGATTAGTTTTTAACTTTAGTAAAAAATAGGCTAGCAAAGTGTCCTTGGTAAATGCTCACCACCCAATAAATGCGAAATGTTCTCGCGTTTAAACCAACGGATAAGAATGTACTTTTCACCTAAATAGGAATGCACCACAGCAATTAAGATCAATATCAGTGACGCAACAGCAAGCAGCATACCTACTCCTTGGATTCGGAATTTAAAAAACTTAGTACTTAATATACCTTGCCAAAACATAGAACCGCTTAGCACAGCTACTCAATGTTGTTAGATGAATTAAGAAAACTGACTACCTATAGGAACATCCAAGTTTAGCCATATTGGTAAAAAAAATAGATGTCGAGAAGAAATACGATATATCAGCTTCGACTGCGGATGCTGGAGGAGTTTAGCGTTTAGTTAAGCCTAGTAAAAGGGCAGCCAGTGCAACAATACACCCAGTTAAAAACCAATTATCACAGATAACACTTTTACTAGCTTAAATAGTAAATACGCTGAGTTGGGATCAGCCTACTTTAATATCTCGTTGGCAGTTACGTTTAAGTAAACGAATTTCTGATTCTAACTGCATCTCTCGCTGTTTAAGCATATCCAGTTCTGCTTCTTTACAAGCTAACTGCTCGAACACACCGGTTGGGTAATCACCTGCATCTCTCGCAAAACTCAGTTTATGGGAGTAACGCTTACTTACATGCCCTACAGGTGCTTCTATCACTGCATCCATACTGATAACCTTTTTATCATTAAGTGGGTTGTTGATTAAGCATTGCAGACAAATCGCGATTGCGCAAAGTTTAAAATTGACTTAAATCAAAGCGATTAACGAGGAAATTTTATTCAACTAGCAAACATATTTTTCATCTAAAAAGTTAGTTGATCAAACTAGATCTTACACAAAAAACGAAATAAAAAAGGGAGCCGAAGCTCCCTACTATTTTTTAAGTAGTGATTACTTTACACGGCCTACATATTCGGCGCTGCGAGTATCAACCTTAACCACTTCACCAATCTGAATAAACAATGGCACACGCACAACCGCGCCAGTGCTTAAAGTAGCAGGTTTACCACCAGTACCGGCAGTATCGCCCTTAAGGCCTGGGTCTGTTTCTGTCACTTCTAACTCTACAAAGTTAGGTGGCATTACAGCAATTGGATTTTCGTTCCAAGTGGTAATAACACATACGTCTTGCTCAACTAACCACTTGGCCGCATCGCCCACCGCTTTTTCGTCAGCGGCGATTTGCTCGAAAGTATCGTTGTTCATAAAATGATAAAATTCGCCATCATTGTATAAATAGGCTAATTCGTAATCCATTACGTCGGCAGCTTCTACAGATTCGCCCGACTTAAAGGTTTTTTCTAATACTTTACCGGTTAATAAACGGCGTAACTTAACGCGGTTAAATGCTTGGCCTTTGCCTGGTTTTACAAATTCGTTTTCTAGAATTGCGTATGGTTCGCCGTCGAGCATAATTTTTAGCCCGCCTTTGAATTCACTGGTACTATATGACGCCATTTGGTCCTCTACTTACAAGGTAATATCAATTTCAATGTTGCGAATAATACCGCGAAACGACGCTGCTGTGCAGGGTAATTGGCAAAAAGAGCTGGCAAACGCCATCACAGATCCCAAAGATCTGCTGCAATTTTTGCAATTAGACCCGGAAAACTTCCAATCAGACATTGCAGCCCGTAAATTATTCCCAATGCGTGTGCCTTTAAGCTTTGCCAAACGCATGCAAAAAGCCAACCCTAATGACCCACTGCTACTGCAAGTTTTGCCTCAACAGGCCGAGTTTATGGAAGTAGCAGGCTTTAACGAAGATCCCTTAGAAGAGCACCAAGCCGCTGTACCCGGTTTACTGCATAAATATAAAAGCCGAGTATTATTTATTGTACGTGGCGGTTGTGCAGTTAACTGTAGATATTGTTTTCGTCGCCACTTTCCTTATCAAGATAACAGCCCAAACAAACAGGGTTGGCAACAAGCGCTAGATTACATCGCACAAGATCAAGCAATTAATGAAGTGATTTTTAGTGGTGGCGACCCTCTAATGGCTAACGACCAACAGCTTGCTTGGTTAATAGAACAACTAGAACAAATTCCTCACTTAAAGCGGCTGCGTATTCACACTCGATTACCAGTGGTTATTCCAAGCCGAGTGACTAACGAGCTGACTCAGCTACTGGCACAGACTCGCTTGCAAACCATTATGGTAAGCCATATCAATCACCCCAACGAGATAAACCAAGAGCTAAGCAGCGCCTTTGCCAAGTTACATGAAGCAGGCATTACCTTGCTTAACCAAGGAGTGCTGTTAAAGGATATAAACGATGATGCTAGCATTCTAGCGCAACTAAGTGAGGCCTTATTCTCGGCTAATATTTTGCCTTACTACTTATTTTTGCTCGACAAAGTTGCCGGTGCAGCTCATTACGATATTGACGAGCAAAGCGCAGTAGCGATAATGCAGGACTTATATCAAAGATTACCTGGCTTCTTAGTTCCTCGTTTAGCCCGCGAGCAAGCAGGCAAACGCAGTAAAACACCCATAGATATTGGCTTGAGCTAAACTAAAGCAACAGAACAAGGCTTAACTCCTTTTTAAGTTAAGCACGTATTCACCCAAATACAGCGACTACATTCATGGATAAAACCAAGCTCATTGAGCAAATACAAGAAAACTTAAAAGACATTTACCACAAAGCCATTGATGCCGACACTGTGATTCAGCAGCAACAAGAGCAAGGCAAAGCCAAGTATACCGAGTTGTTTAAAGACAGTTTATTTAAAGCTAAAGACAGACAATTTTTGCCGTACGTAGAAGAACTTGCTAGTGATTTGGTGCTACTGCAAGAAAGCCAAGACGACGAGCATTTTGTCACTCAATTAAAAGTAATGGTAGCTAAACTAGAGCAGATTCATACCCTGCTGGCCGATTTCAAACAGCTTACTCGCTAGAAATATTGGCATTAGCTCTTAGGTAAGGGGAAAACTCCTCGGCTGGCGCCCACGTGGCAACAGCTGCCCCCAACACCATTACCTCTTTAGTTATTTCCTTAAGTTGCTCCAAGTGCTGTTCGCTCTCTACCCCGTCAACCATCAACTTAACACCCAAGCGATTAGCAAACATCACCGTAGCAATTAACATTGGCTGTTTATCACTCGACTTTAGCAAGTCTAACATCAGAGATTTTGCGCCCCTTAAGTATTGCACCGGCAAATGATTTAGTAATTCTAATGGGCACTCAGCGCTGCCAAAGTTGTCTAGTGATAAGCTCACGCCAATACGGCGCAACTCTCGAATCGCATCCACGCAATCCAACAGCATCTGTTGGTTACTATCGATAATGTTAATGATTAAGCGATGCGGCAATATTCGGCTTTCAATTAATACTTTATTCACCAGTACTAATAAATCGTTGTGTAAAGTGGATGAAGAAATCGACACTGCTAATTGCAAATGGGTATTTAAGCCATGCTGCCAACGCTTAAGTTGCTGAGTAGATGCTCGAAGTACCCAAGACTCTAACGCCACTACACAGCCACAAGCATGGGCAACATCCACCAACTCGGCCTGTTCTACCCAACCATAAACTGGATGCTCCCAGCGCACCTGCACCTCTGCACCCACCACCTTATCGTTTACTAAATCCATAATGGGTTGATAAAACAAACTCATTTGCTGGTTTTCTAAGGCATCACGAAACTGGCTAAGTAAATGCTGCTCTCGCTCTTTGGCGAGCTGCATTTGCCCCTCAAAAAACTGCCATGAGCTGCACCGCGATTCCTGCTTGGCTTGATACATCGCCGTATCGGCTTGGCCTAATATGGTCAACCAATCATCTTGGCTATCTAAGGCAGTGCTAATACCAATGCTAGTGCCCACAAAGCATTCTCTGTCTTCCAAAGACATTGGCTTTTCTATCACGTTAATTAAGCGCTGCGCAAAGCCAGAGCAGTCTTCGCTTGAACGCACTCTTGTTTGCACAATGGCAAATTCATCCCCCCCTAAACGCACCGCATAATCACAATGGCGCATTTGACCATTTAGCCGCTGCGCCACTACGTTTAAGATGCGATCACCATATTCGTGCCCATAGCAATCGTTAATATTTTTAAAGCCATTAAGGTCTAACACCATAATCGCGTAATCACGACGATTGTTCTCTAAGCTAGCAATAAACTCTCGAAGACCAGCTCGGTTAGGTAAGCCTGTGAGTACATCGTGATTAGCAAGATAGCGATTAATGTGATTTTCACGCACAATCATCACGATTAAAATAGATCCGCTGATTAGCAGCGCACCAATAGCGAAAGACAAAATCAGCTGCAGCTGCAATAACTTAAAGTCGGTTTTTTTATCAAACTCGCTGTTCCGCTGAAACTCTTTGTTCACTAAGGTGTTAATGGGGGAAGAATACATATTTAGCCGCTCAATCACCTGCTCAAATTTTTCATGGCTAGGCGGCAAGGCTTGCAGCAAAGGCTCTATGCGTTGAACCTCTTGAAACAGCTCACGAACCAACTGCCTGGCAGACTTTATATTGTGAAAACCAGCATTTTCTTGGCCCTCCAGTAACACAGGGAAACGGCTCCACAAAATGTCATAACGCAGCATCAAGTCGGCATGCTTAACGCCGCCAAGCCGATACAGCTGTAGCGAATTAATGAAACGACGGTGCTCCATTTGCAGCTGAACCACCGACCAAGACGTAGACGACTTAGGCGATTCAAGTAGCTGAATAATTTGCCTTAATTGGTAAATACTAATAATCGCACTAACAATAAAAAGCGATACAACTAAGGAGATTAAGAACTTCTTATATTTTTGCGGGAGCTGAATAAGCCAATTCATCAATAGCTAGACTCACTTAACAATAATGCTGCGTAACTGCCAAATCATAAAATCGTTGTAGGGCATTTGCAGTAATTCGGGGTGGTCGTCTATCGGCAGCATTAACCACAACGGGCCTTTATCACGCACCCGCATTGGGCGATCGTTATCAGACCAAGCTAAAATCGGTTCAAACTCCTCGATATCAGAAAAATCGATTTCAACTTCATAATTATTTAGCGCTACTAAAGTAAGCTTGCTTGATTGCGCACCAGCTAGTGCTAGCACTTCCGCTACTCTTGGGCCTTTATAATGATGCCGCGTTTCAACCCAGGGGTGACGCGTAACAATGGTGTGCTGCGGCAAGGCCTGTAACATCTTTAGATCAAAGTCTGCTGCACCTTGATTATTTCCATGCAGAATAAGCCCTGCAATAGTTAATATAGGTTCGTCTTGTGGGCTTGGTAATTCAGCTAAGCTGAAAGAGGAGCATACCAATAAACTTAATGCTAACAAAAATCGCATAACTCGTTCTCCTTAACGTTGTTAGCTGCGCTATATCTAGTTACTTCATCATAAACCATAGCGCATTTGCTGCAGTTGTCTGCTGAGTATGCGGGAGTTTTGGCCAATAAAAAAGGGCAAGCTATAAAGCTTACCCTTTTTTCGAGCTTGAGAAGCCGGCTTACATCATGCCGCCCATTAGCTAATAAGCATTTGATACAGTTATAAATTTACCAACCCATCATCTTTAGTACCCCAACTTATACCCCACCATATTTCAAAGCACCAGGTAAGCCCCTATCTCAAGTTACAAGTATCAAAGCTAAAAACAGCTGAAATTTATGTCGATATAATCGAGCAAAAACGCATGAATGCCATGCTAAGTTTCCCAGATATAAAAATAATCTAGAAAATTCACTAACAGATCTACAAATCAGTCACTTACAACGGTCACCGCAGCTACCCCTATCTCCTTATTTCCTAAGTAAACCTCTGAATCATAATGTGCAGCCTCAACGAGAATGGTTAAATGTGTACCAGCAGGCTCACAATCGGCAGCCACTTGCTCTTCAGTCAATGTAGATACTGATTGTAAGTACTTTTCGGTAGTCGATTCATCCAATGTAATAACCAACTTTCTGCCCATAGCGAATGCTCCCCTAAGTTAAAAAAAATCATCCTGTACTTGCCTAGATAAATAGCTTTGCCAACTATCCACTAAATAGTGGGCTATTTTTGCACACTCTCGCTCAGCACCTTCTCGCTCAATGCCAATAACATGTCGTTCAACCAAGAATAGGTATGCTGCAAGTTTATTAAGGTCTTTTGATTGTGCTAATTGATTAACCGCAGCCTCATACGCACCGTACTCATCAGCCAGTTCTTGGTCATCATCATCGGGATCGTAAATTCCAATTGGATCCCAACGAATCAACAAAGCTTCCGCCACTTCTTGCTCAAACTGTTTAGACTTAACTAAATGGCCACTTGGAGTTAAACAAGCAGACAACATGCAACCTACTCCCTCATTAACAAGAGTTGCAGCATGTATTTCATTTACACAGACAAATCCGCCACATTCGGTTAGCTCACTTGGGCTATCCCACCAACTGTCGCAATTTACAAAGAAGCCCACTAAGGGATGTGCTTGCTTGGCGGCATTAAAATCAACACAAACAACCTGCTCACTTAAGGCCTCGGGAAATGGAGAAGGGTCGAGGGTGTAATGGCCAATAACCACAGGGAAAATAGGCGCAATATTGTACTTTCTACTTCCCCTCGCTAAAGGTACATTGGGAATAAGGTGACGCTGAGAGCTTGGCACTACCGCGAGTTCTTGATAGCTACCAACAGAATATTCATGCTTCCACCACGCCACTCGAATATCGAAACGCTCAATAGCATTTTTATCTAAAAAGAATTGGCCTTCTGGTAATTGAATTTCTGGGCCCTTTAAGAGAATTTCAATCAGCTGGTAAAGCTCGTGGTCTTTGTCAAAAGCCTCGACCCAGTGTTCACTTTTTAAAGAATTATCTTCATTTAGATAAGGTCGGAGCTTGGCCAAACTTGGTAAATGCCAACACGCATGTATCGCTGTAATATCACCAAAGTTTAAAAATAGGGGGAGCGACTTAAACCATTCAATCCATTTGTAATGCTCAGCACTGCCTTCGCCAATTTGCTCAAGAAACAACTGGTGTTGCTTAATATTTCCTGGGTTGGAACGATCACGGCAATAGCTACCATCGTCATTTTGTAACAGCCAACCAATAGCATTAAATTCGTGATTACCTAACAAGCAATACGCTTGATTGTTATCAACATATGATTTTACTTGGTTCAGCAAAGCTAGGTGGTCAACTCCACTCTCTGGAGCATTATCGATGAGGTCTCCAACAAACACTAACTTGGTGTCGTCTTTATCCCAAGATGAGTGAGTTAACAGTGCATCTAGTTTTTCAGGCTGCCCGTGAACATCGCCAATAAATAACAGATTTTCTATCGCATTTTTTTCTCGAAACTGAAGTCCGGCCTCTAACTGATAACAACGCAACTTTAGCTCAGGCAACATATCTTGCTTCCAGCAAGACAAGCTAAAGCCACCACCTGACATGCCGCCTTGGTTAAACGCTTCTACATAAATGTCATTTTCAGTGTCATGATTAGTTAGTAAGGTTTCTACAAAATCACTAAGCCAATCGGTCGCACCGTTCTGCTTAATATCTTGTTGCTTATCTTTGGGCTCAATGCGTGCGTGGTAACCATATTCAGATAAAACACGCTGATTCATACTATTAACTTGTCCAGCGCTTAGCTCTGCAATAATGGCTTGGCTAATGGCATGATGCGCATAGCTATGTACCCACTCAATCAAACCTTGAGCGGTGAATGCTTGTTCAGATTCTTTTAGTGCTACCTTTAGTTGTTCCCATAATGCTGAATTGCCTCGCAAACCGTACTGCTTTAAATCGGCAAATAAGGTATCAATGTATTTTGGTAAAATTAATGCCATATAAGGGTCATTCTCCAAGATGGTCAACTAAATTGAAAACATAAGGTTTAACGCTAAACATGCTTATTTTGTGATAAATAAAGGCGACAATACTCCCAACTATTCATTAAGCCTTTGCTGCTCTCATCCCTCACGCCGCCCATATAGGGCTCAACACCAAGAGCTAAACGGCGCACATTGGTTTTGTGTTGATACTCTTCACTCATCGGGTTTACCCCTCGGCTTCGCTTCTTAGCATCAACAAAGTCGTCATAATAAAAATCATACTCTTCAGGAAACAGCTCACTATGTAATGTGCGTAAAGGCTGTTCTTTTTGAGAAAGCTTTTTCAACAATGCTTTCTGTGCGTCTTTTCTTTTACCCATAGTGCCTCCCAAATTTCTAACATGACATTGCTAGTGAGATTTTGCTTTGCTCCCACCTAACAGCTACACATTATCTTACTAATTGCTGCTCACGTGCTGGGGTTAATAAGCTTATTAACTTTTGCATTTCTGGGTCTAAGCTATTGGGTAGTTGCAAAACACTGTTACCCTCTAAATCCAAGTAAAAGGGAACAACCCATAGGGTTAACTGCGCACTAAACTTAAAGCTCTGTTCTATCGGGGTTTGAAACTTGTCGTTAGCGGGATAAATCAAAAACATATTACCTTGGCCATTAAGGTATTTTTGGCCATAGGCAAACATTTGATAAAAATCAGCCTGCGACAGGCCATATTTGTCGCTACCGTTATCTTTACTCTGGTCAAGCACTTTCCACTTAGTATCAAGCACACACACATTCTTCTCACCCTGCTTAATGAGCAGATCAGGTTTAAGCTGAAACCATTGTTGCTCATGGTGCTCCACTAAGTGGCAAGAGCGCGCTTGAGTTAATAGCTCAAATTCATCAGAGAGTGGATGATTACTTATATGTTGTCCAAGTACAGAAGCCACATAACTTTCAAAAACCGCCTCCATAGGGAATAGCAGCGACAAAGCACTATCTTGCCCTTTCATGCTTAGTGGTGAAAAGCCTTCAAGAATTAGCTTTGCCCAAGCAATAGGGCTGTAGTAATCCACCATAGTTCTATCAAGCTTAAGCGCGCTAATATCTTGTTTAATTGACGTACTGCTAGGCACATCCATAAAAGCAAACTGTAATTCTCTCAGTAACTTTTGATGGCTAGCGAGCCGGGTGTAACTAGCTAGCTTAATGAGCGCTGTTTTTATTAAACGGTTTGCGGGACGGTTAAGTAAATACTCATCGTATTCAACGTAAAACTTGTGCTGGCTAACCAGGTTATGCCTAAGTTGCTTTGATACATTCAACTTACCCTTTTGGAAATGCAGGTTAGCTTGTTGCCTAAGGTAATCGCTTTTAAGCCCCCTTTTTACTAAGCGATTCACAGCCTGTAAAAACTGACTAATAAACACTTCTAGCAAGGGCATTTGTTTACTTACAACATTGGCCTGATTTGTCGCCACATAACGAAATACCCCCAAATGTTGCAACATCATCAGCAATATTTGTCGAGATTCCGCTACCGCCTGCTTGTTAGTCGCCGCTGTACGACCGGTTTTAGGCAGCACTTCAATATGCTCACCAGTGGGCGTAAATAAAACACCCACATAATTTTTAACCTGAATAAGCTCATAGCCATAGCGCTTGGTTAAACCTAAGCATTTTGCTGTGTTAGATTCACTGGCACTTAAACAAACGTCTTTTAAATAGTTATAAGCTCGGCTAGAAATAAGCTCCGCGCCTAGCTCATCACACGCCGATTTATCGCAGCTTAAATAACCGTATTCAAATACAGTAATATGCATATTAACTATTCAACTTCTGGGCTAGCCTTAGGCTCATCCAGCTCAGACGAGTCACTTTTTACGGAGTCATAAATAGCCACATAAGCAGCGGCTTTACGCCAAACGGCTTTATTACCCTCCACCAAGGTGTACTTAACTACCGATTGGCCATACTGGTCTAGCTTGTGCCCCTTGCCAAACAAACTTGCCAGCTGTTGTGCTTTTTGCTCTTCTTCTAAAACAAACTGCAATTCCTCTGGTTTTTGGTTGTCGGCGAGTACCAAACGGATCTTGCTCCAATCTTCAAAAAAGTATTCTTCTAGCAAAGGGATAAGCTTATTTTTGAATACCGAAACTAAGGCCCCAAATGCTTCATCTGGCTTGCCAGCATCAACTAACGCTTTTACTGGCATTAAAAAGGCATGACCTAAAGTATGCTCTCGGTCATAGAGGATTTCGATGCGTTGATTAAGCGTAGTTAATAGTGTTGATAACTCAATACTGTGGCCACCATGTTCTACCACACAAGTTTTAAGTAACTCGGGCTTTGGCATCATTTCAACAAAATCGAAGCGCCGACGAAGCGCGGTATCCATCATCGCTAACGACCGGTCAGCGGTGTTCATGGTGCCAATAATATGCAGGTTATTAGGTACCGAAAACGGCTTTCTTGAATAAGGAAGTACTAACTCTACTGCTTCTGCTTCACCTGCCCGCTTGGAAGGCTCGATAAGGGTAATCAGTTCGCCAAATATTTTAGATATATTGCCACGGTTGATTTCATCGATAACCAAAACGAAATTCTCAACATTTTGGGCTTTATCATCCGTTAGTCGAACATTATTTTTTTCTAAAAATACCAGTAACTCTGATACTGAGAACCGGGTAAGCTCGCTACAGGTTTTAATCGGTAACAGAGTTTGACAATTTAAGTCATACACGTTCAGTGTTAATCCGGTAACAAGCCAATTAATCTCTCGAGTATGACAATAGTCAGTTCTAGACAAAACGCCTTTTGGTCTATATTCATAGTCACCAGCTACGCCTATTGCTTCAATTGTTTTTTGCCCACTTACGCATAAAACAATATCGCCTTTACTCATTTCATTACAAAAATGACGCAGCGTCGCCTGGTTTGGGGAGCTTTCTTTAGCCAAGTTGTCACTAGTCTTTTGTGGTCGCGGAGAGTCGGCCATATCACCTACATGCCCCCAACCAATAGCAGCAATGTTAGATGCTAAACAATGCTCTTTAACCTCACTTTTACCACTGCTTTCAATCGATAGTTGCCATATTCTCGAGTCTTCACTAATTATTTTCGGCTTAGCCAATTTTTGAGTCGTAGCCTTCTTACAAATCGCCTTAAAAGCGCCGGCTTTTAAAGCATACTTAATGGTTTTATCTTTCGTGGTTTTGGCTTGTAGCCCTTCTACAAACTCTTCATATCCGTAACTTTGGTGAAAGGTGACAAAACGAATACGCTTGTCTAACACTAAGCGGTCGTACTCTTCTTTCAGTTCCTTTCGGTTAGCCCAAACAAAACTCGGCTCTGCCGCTTTCACCGCTGCTTCAATCGTATGATAGGTTTTACCGGTACCCGGAGGGCCATAAAGAATCTGGTTAAGCGGACTAGCCATTGTATTATTCATCTGTTGGCTCGCTCCATTTTTGGCGGTGTAATTAGCGTCATTATCTTCCACGCTTACTTGTGCTTGGGCATCATCAACTAAAATACCTAATGAACCAGCAACTTGATCATAACTAAGCTCAAAGCTTTCTATTGCTTCGATACTCCAAGCAACTAAGTCGGAAAAGCTCATAGCTAGACCTTTGTCTAGCGCTAAACACTTAACTATTGGGGAATGGTAGTAGTCACCACGTATTTCAACATATTGATCTACCAATGATTTTGGAGCGTTAACCGTGTCTATTTTAACAGCAAGCTCTTCAGTAGATATGTGGACGGTATAAGCTAAAGATTCTGGTGCATTTGCATACGGATAGATCTTAGCCCAAAGATAAGAAAAAAAGTTGCCACCTTGATTCACCGGGCTACGGCGGATCTTAACTCGTCCATCAGGAAACAACGCTGACTTTATCGCCTCTGCCCAGCTAAAAACAATATCGTAAGCAGATTTTAACTCTTGATAATCAGCTTGCTGCTGTTGGTTAGAACTATCGCTTTTTTGACCATGCCATTTACTTAACAACGCGACATGCTTCTGTGTAAAAAAATCTGTGCTCATTGTATTACCCACAAAAAAGCACGCTTTAACGTGCTTTGATTTACAAATTAAGAGTTTGCGGAAGCTTTAGCGGCTTTCTTTCGTGCTGCTTCGGCTTTTTTAGCAGCCTTAGCGAGAGCTTCGGCATCGGCGCGTGCCTTGGCAATGCGCGCTAGCAGTTGGTCGGCTGGCTCATCGTTTGGATCTTGTTCCACCAACTCACCGCGGAAAGCTTTTGCTAAGATGCTTTGGGTGAGATTATCTACCCTCGCCTGCGCTAAGCTCACCTGTTTTTCAATGGTGTCGGCGAAAGCAAAGTATTGGTCGACTAGGCGGACAATTTCTTTTTGTTCTTCAATTAAGGGAACTCTAATCGGATACCTTCTTAGAGCTTTCCCAGTTAAATGCTTAATCGTTGTACCTGTAAAGAGCTGGTTAAGTATCAAACTATCAGCATCATTCTTTAAATTGTATACAAGCCACTCTGGTAAAATTTCTTGTTTGACGCGTGCACGGTGTAATGCTTTCTGAAAGATAATTACTTCCTCCGAATCCTTACTCCAGACACAACATCTACCAGGCTCGCCACCTTCGCAGATCAAAACGTCACCCTTAAATAATGACAACTCTTCTTTCTCTCTATCTGAAACTAGGATTTCTTGAACCTTGCTAAGGTCCGTATCAAACCATCTTACATTTATGTTGCCTAAGTATTTCGTTGCTTCACCTACGTTTTTATTCTTATCGAGCATCTTACCCAAGCGGCTATCGACTAACTCAGGATAAAATTTAGCTGTCCAATTAGATGGTACAGCATCCCACTTCCAACCTTCACCTAGATAATCCTCTCTGTAGTCACCCTTCCCACGCCACTCCTCCGTCAACTTTCCCGACACCGCAGAAGCGAGTACCGATTGGCGGAAGGTTTTGAGCAACGCTGGGATGCCATCTAGGCGGGCTTTGATGGTGTCGACCTGTGCCAATACCTCATCGAGTTTTTCCACGATGCGTTTTTGTTCGGCTAATGGGGCAACAACCATTGGGGCTCTTTTACCATCTTTCGTACCCAATCTAGGCATATTGACGCCATAGCTCACTGCGTTTACATAATCGCTGAATTGCTTACCTTTTAGCCAATAGAAAAGAAAGCGATTTTCAAAAAGGTCATTCGATATTTTTAGAGGCACAATTTCTGTTGTACAAACCCCATCCTCTGGAGCAATTAGCATCTTATTTAAGTAAGGCCGGAGCTTTCCATAAAGAACATCCCCTTTTACGAACGAATTCTTAGAACTCTTAGGCGCTCGCTCACCAAAACTTAAACGTTTGAGCAGCTTAGATGAGTCTTTTTCTATATCCTCTAGTTCTAATACCCAACAACTATCATCAATTTTATCCAAATCAGGTTTTATTGTTGCCCCATAATTAGTGACATCCCCAAGCTCCGTTTCAACCCAACCTTTCGGCAATTCACTCATTACTCAGCCTCCGGCGCATCGCTCAAGCCAAATGCTGCTTCAAGTAACTGCTTTTGTCCTTCCGCTTCATCATTGGCGCCAAGTGCTTGCATCAGTTGGTAAATTTCAGACATGGCTTCGGTAAGCTCTGCCATTGCTTCTCCTGCTAGCACTTCTGGCTCTGGTAGGTTTTCTGCACTGGTGGCAGATAAGTCTTTTAACCAAGAGATATCTAGGCTATCGCCTTTTTGCTCGCGAATGTAGTCACGGCTAAATTTACGAAAGCGACAGTTGGCCGTAAGATACTCAGCTTCGAACTCGGCTTGATTAAAGGCTTGCTGTTTTTCTTCGGCGTTTTGTTTGGCCTGTTCAATCGCTGCTAGCTTCTGCTCTTCAAAGCCTTCGCCGTCGGCAAAGATAGCACCCAGCGTTTCATAAACCCCCTCTTCACGCGGTGATTGGCCATTTTTGTCATCGCCATAAGCGTTAATGAAAGCATCGAAGTGTTTTTCGGTGAGTGGGCGGCGCTTGCCAAAGGTGTTCATGTTGGTACGCATATCAAATACCCAGGTTTGCTTGGTGCAGCCTTTGTCTTGGCTTGGGTTATCAATCGTGCCTTTTTGGAAGAACAGCACATTAGTTTTTACGCCCTGTGCGTAGAAGATGCCAGTGGGTAAACGCAAGATGGTGTGCAGGTTACATTTGTCCATTAAGTCTTGGCGAATGCGTGTGCCTGCGCCTGATTCAAACAATACGTTATCTGGGATCACCACTGCCGCACGGCCACCGGGTTTTAAGTTGGTGTAGATGTGCTGCATAAAGGCGAGCTGTTTGTTTTGCGTCATGTGGGTAAATTCGCGGCTCACCCCTGCCCCTTTAGCACTGCCAAACGGGGGGTTGGTGAGAATAACATCTGCCGATGCTAAGGTTTCACCATCACCACTTAGGGTGTTACCTAACATGATGGGCCCTTCGCTGTTTTTTGGCCCTTCTATGTCGTGCAGTAGGCAGTTCATCAGTGCCAAGCGACGGGTGCCAGAAACCAGCTCGATACCTTGGAAGGCTTGGCGCTGTTGGAACTCGGCTTGTAGTTGTGTTAAGTCTTCTAGATCATCGGTTTCTTTTTTAATAAAGCGGTCTGCGGAGATCAAAAAGCCTGCGGTGCCGGCTGCGGGATCTTGAATAATTTCGCCAAAGGTTGGCTTTAGCAAGGCTGTCATGGTGTCGATCAGCGGGCGGGGAGTAAAGTACTGGCCTGCGCCCGATTTGGTTTCGCCGGCGTTTTTTTCTAGCAAACCTTCGTACATATCGCCAAAGTCTTCGCGGCTAGAGCCGTACCAATCTAGCTTGTCCATGCCAGCAATTAGCTCTTGCAGGTGCTTGGGTTTGTCGATATTGGTGTTCACGTTGGCGAAAATAGCACGCACGATGCTGTGCTCGTCTTCACCCAGCTCCACCAGCATGCGGCGGTAAAACTGTAGCTGATCTAAGCCATTTTTAGCTTTAAGATCTTGCCAGCGCAAGCCTTGTGGCAATAGCTCTTGCTTATCTTCTAGTTCGTCACACATTTTTATGAATAACAGCGATGCCAGCTCGGTGACGTAGTCTTGATAGGTGATGCCGTCATCACGCAATACGTTACACAGATTCCACAATTTGCCGACAATTTCATTGGTATTCATATTCTATTTCCTAGTGCTGCTGGTCACGCCCCCAATGCAGGGTTACGCGTTAGCAAAATTAAAAGGGTTAACCGTTTTAAAAGGCTAACCCTACTGTTGTTTGGGAAAGGGATTAGGGTTAAGCCGACTCGTCCCATGTGGCTTCGACAAGGTCTTTCATAATGACCTCTAGTTGGCCATTTAATTCTTTATCGGCGCGGCTTTTACCCCCCTTGGTACGCAGGGTGCCTACTTTAAATGAATCATCATTTAATACCAGATCTTCACGCATTTGATTCACTATACGCTTTAACCAACGTTGTTGTGGTTTCGTAAGCTTATAACGTGCCGAGATGGTCTCTTGCGCATGGCTTAAACGCTTTTCAAAGGCGATTAAGGGGCAGCCAATAGCCGCTTGGCGAATTAAGCCAATAATTCTTGCTGCTATATCTTCTTGTTTGGCGGCTTTACGCGCTTGTAGCAAGGTTTGTTCATTAAACTGTTTGGCTTCCATTTGGCTTAGTAGGGAAACCAGATCGGCCTTGGTGAGATCGCGCGGGCGATTCACCACCGTATCTAAGGCGGTGACTTTGTTTTGGTTCTCTTGTACAAAGCGCTCAAAGGCGGCTAAATACTCTTCTGGTTGCTGGTAACCGCCCCAGTTTTGCGTAACAGTGACTTCGCCAACATCGCCAGTGTAGATGAGCGGTGCTTTTTCGCCAAAGTTGATGGCTTGGCGCATGGCGGGTTCACGGTTGAGGATCCACGGGTTATTTTTTATCGTTTCTGCTGCGGCTTTTGGCCCTAACTGATGCAAGTGTTTGGGCAGTTGCTTGGCACTTTCTAGCTCTGGGAACTTATCCGCCACCAGCGCATCTAGTTGGTTTAGCTCGGCGGCTACGCCTTCTTTTTCGAGTTTAAGCTTATCGGCCTTATTTAGTGTGCGACTAAGTTTAACGGTAAAAGCATCTAAGGATTGCTGCGCAAAGCTATTGCCATCATCTTGCGTATGCTCGTTGGCATCTGGGCAGGCCATCTCTTCCACAAGCTGTTCTAAAGTGAGCTTAGGCTTAGTAACAACGGGCTTCATTAGATTGTCGGCCCCTAAACGCTCGATGGTTTCGGTGAGGTTGACCGCATCGAAGATTCGGAAGGTTTGCTTATTAATTTCGTCACAAGTACGGGTGGCACGGCCTTTCATTTGTTCATAAAGGATGCGGCTTTTCACCTGCCGCAAGAACACCAGGTTACAAATTGAACGTACGTCGATACCGGTGGTTAATAGATCCACCGTGACCACAATATTTGGCAAGCGCTCTTTTCGATAGCGGGTGATAAGTGATTCAATTTGCTTGCTATCACCACTAGCAGATTTGCCGGTGATTTTGATAATTGCATTGTCCACTTCATCGCCAAGGGCTGCTCGGTAGGTGTCGCGTAGCATGTTCACCACTTCATCTGCGTGAACATCGTTAACACAAAACACCAGAGTTTTCTCAGCTTTGCTTGGGTCGATATACTCTGGCAGCGCGTTACATACTGCGCGGTTAAATTCTGGCACCAATACTTTGCGGTTAAAGCCTGAGATATCAATATTCAGGTCTTCTGGTAGCACCCCTTCTATGATCTCGCCATCCACTAACTGTTCTACCGATGCGCCTTTATCAAATTGAACACCCTGTTGGGTGAGCTCGGTATCGATGATGATTGGCGGCTCTTGGTCGACCAATCGGCCATCTAATACCGCTTGGTTAAAGCGATATTCATAGATAGGTTTACCAAAAATTTTCATGGTATTAGTGGCTGGTGTTGCGGTTAAACCAATTTTAATCGCGTCGAAATAGTCGATTACTTGGCGGTATTTCGATTGATATTCCGCTTGATCTCTAAACAGCATTTCGCCTTCGGTTTGCTCGCTATCTTCGTTGTAGCCTCGGTGTGCTTCGTCAACGATGATGCAGTCGTACATGCCTGGGCTAAGCGGGTTATTCTCACTTTGCAGCATAAGCGAAAGAGATTGCACCGTTGCTATTTGAATCCAAGGCTTATCTCCGGCTTGGTTGGTTTTTTCACCTAACTCATACAGGTTGTAGTGATCTGCCAGCGGCATTTGGCGAATACGGTACTCTTTAAACGAGTTAACCGCTTGGGTGCCTAATGAGCGTCTGTCGACCAAAAATAAGGCGTTACGGCATAAACCAGAGGTGAGCAATCGGTACATGGTTGCCCCTGCAACACGGGTTTTACCGGTACCGGTTGCCATGGCTACTAGTAGATTTTCTTGCCCTGCTTCAATGGCTTCTTCTACTGCATCTACCGCTAACTCCGAGGGTTTGAATAGGTCGAGCTCTTTTTTGTCGTGGGACTCTAGCCACTCCAACGCTTTAGCGCGATCTTTGGTTAGTTTGGCTTGTAGATCTTGCGGTGAGTGAAATGCGCTTAATACACGTTGATTCTTGCCATCGGCAGTTGCACACCAGATACCGCTTTGGCTTTTCACCTGTTGTAAATATTCACGCCCATTAGCACTGTAGAGATATGAGATAGGCTTTAGCTTATCTTGTTCTCTTAGTTCACTATTTGCCGCTTGGTAAGTGACTTTGCTGGGTTCAGCGACTTTATTTTTGCTAAGACTTAGGGTTGCCCTATTTTTTTTAGCTTGCTCGGCTACACCAGCAACAAATACCAACCCGTTTTCTTGCGCAAAATCTTGATAATTAAACGTGTCCGCGTAATTTTTGGCTTGTGGTAAGGCATCTTGCACGCTTAAGGCTTTTTTCTTTGCTTCTACAATGGCAACAGGCTGGAGACCAATAAACAATACATAATCAGCTCGAAGTTTGTTGTCACCTATTTGCCATTCTGCAATGGCCATATTTTTACCCTTTTGAGGACGGGTTCCTTTACTGTAATTAAGAGTGTCACTATCCACTTCCCAACCGGCTTGGCGTAGTTGGGCATCAATAATGAATCTGGTTTCAGCTTCGCTGAGCTCGAATTTGTTTTTCTTGGTTTTTTCTACAAACTCGTGAATCTTGGCTTTTTCTTGTTGCTCATTTAGGCCCTCAAACTGCTGTTTTTGCTTAGCTAGTTCAGCTTCTAAGGCCGCAATTCGTAGTTGAGATTGTTGCTCTGTTTCGCTTTGCCGACTTTCAAGCAATGTTATGTAACCTTGGAAATCAACAACTTTACTTTCTTTGTGTTTAAGTGCCTCTTCGGTATTAGCCGATTTTTTTCGTAGTTCGCTAAGCTCCTTACGTAGTACTGCTAATTCTTCTGTGGCGAGTGTGTTGTCGATTGGGGCTAGCTCTACGAAGTTGGGCTTTTGCAAGTCAAACTGCTCAGTGATTAGCTTGTAGTACCAAAAAGCGATGTGATGAGCCAACATGAGAGCTAGTTTGGCATCATTAGCATCATCATAGTTAGAGTGCGCAGCTTTATTCCCCAGAACTCGAATTCTATGAAAAGCACTGATCAAATCAGCACTAATTTTATTGGTGAACTTTAATGCGTCTATTAAGTCGATTTGCTGCTTCGGGATCGACATGTTCATACGTGTGGCAAGGGACTGGGCGCACATCTCACCAAACATTCTCAATTTAACTAATGTAATGTTGGGGTCACCATGAAGGTTATGCTCTGCCGATAACAATGCATTGAACATATTTGGGCTGGCAGTTCTTAAAAATTCAAAGTTCGACTTTTGCATAGTTGTACCTAAATCGTTCCCTTTCCACAGTAAATATCTAATTGGCTATAGAGTGCTTTATTCATCATGAATTACCAGTAATACCATGCAAAATATTGATACTTATCAGCATTCAAAGCACTTTCAATGATAAGCAGCCTACTGTTCATGCCCTGATGGTTACACCAATATCACCCAATTTAATAAAATAACGCTGATTATTTCCTTCTGGTACTGACTGAATCTCAAGCTTATCTGATACTTGTGCAGGCAAGGCGTTTTTAAGCTTACGATTTATTGTTGAACAGATGGGTTGTAAGAACTCTCGTTCCATGCCGATGAGAAAGCGATAGTCACCTTCTCTAAAATCTTCGGGCGTGGTTCCAAACGTAGAGTAAACCCTTGGGTCTTGGGCAAGCTCACTATATATATTGAGGAATGCTTTACTGTGGGTAACATCTAGATCAAAGTCTCGATCAACTAATGTGCCCAATTCCTCTTTAGCAAGTAACCACAAGTAAAATGCTAACTCTTTTGCGGTGAGCTTTATATCGACTCCAACCGCTGACACCAATTTGGCTTTCTTGTGTATAGCTAGGTTGAGCTCGTTATTATGACTGGCATTTAACATACCTACGGTTTGATTAAACGAGTGTTCAGCCATAGAGGATATAAGACTGGGATCGACGGACTGCCTCATTCGAACAAAGGGTATTTCTGCTAAAGTAACATTAGCTTTACTAACATCAACTTCCCCCTGTCCATGCTTAGCGGTAACCCATTTAGTTTGTTTTGTTGGATACCAAAAATCACGAACAAACTCGTAGGCTTCGTCAACAAATACATGACTAAGGGTATCTTGCTCTCGACCAAACAGAGACATCGCATAGCCTAAATAGAAGGCCATGGTTTTGCGCCCCCCCGCTAAAGATGCGTGAATTGCTACCTTATCGTCTTGGCTTAGCTGATGAACCTTACGAGTGATGAAATCGGCCATATAAGCCTGATCTTTAACCGATTTAGCATCGTCGATGTAATGACCTTCATCATCTTCAATAAACCAAATATGGTTTTCATCAAATGTAATAGCTGGCATGGCATACTCGTCCAACAATGCTTGAAAATGACCATCACGAAATAAGCCATTAATTAGAACGCTTTGATTACTTTTAGTGGTAATTACGTAAATCTTATCGGGGAACGGTCTACCGCTTTGATGAATAGCAAACAGCGTTTCCGTGAGTACTTGCGGACTTGCACCTGTTGTACAAAGAAGAATATTCATCATTGTCATTTATTATTACACCGTTGGGCACTTCTCATTCTTCACCTCGTAAATACACTTTGAAGCTACTTTTGGTTAGATGAAATCATAATATACTGTTTTTCTTGGTAGGCAGTTTTAATTCTATAAAGGTCTACTTCCTTTTTCTGGTGGAGTGCAACTTATTGGTGGAGTATCAATAATTAGATAACAGTTTTAATTCTAAACTTGGGCGATTCACCGTTATCTCGAACCTGAACACGCCAGGGCTAATCAATCATGCCCTCTTATTGAAACACTAAAAACCTCGTTTATCTCTTCCAAAAACCTACCGAAATTTCGTTAACTTGACACCCGTTTGGTCTTCACAAGAGGCGAGAAAATGTCGGTTGTTAGTTAGCGGCTACTTAGTTATTAGTTATCAGCTCTCGACTAACAGTAATATGCTTACCAAAGCCTTGAGGCTTGTTGCTCAAGCCACTTTTGTGGGTACATGTAAACATACTCACCCCAAATCTCTCTGGCAGATTCAAATTCGATACGACACTTTTTTTCATGCCTAACGCCATCGGCCTTAGCAGCAACTAGAACATTTACATCATTCAACTTTACTTGATGAGCTTTTCCAAAAAACCAAGAAGAAACAAACAACTCACCAGTTCGAACACAACGATACTTTCCGTTTTCTATTCGCTCATACTCACTTGTTGAATAATAAACAGGCTGACTAGCGTGTCGCTGTGATGGCATTTTTTTATTAGGAAGACGACAATCAAAAACGCATACACTAATTTTTCCATAGTCAACAACCAGCTCGAGGTGAAATTCAGTTGCCGAACACTACGCAACCGTCCGTCCCTAGCTCATTAACCCCTAGGTCACTTTCCTTTGCACTTTGTATAGAGCCATAAAACGACAGCACAAAAACCTCTCTGAAATAGCTTAACTCTTGTGGTGTTCAGCCATCCTTGAGCATCAATTAATTGTTTAGCAGCTTGCTGATAAGCACCAACCTGCTCGATATAGTGTTTGAAAGCTTTTGCACTCTTCCACGATGTGACTGACCGACTAGACTGTCGAAGCTTTAAGCATGCTCTTCGATTAATTCCAATACTTGATCTAGGTACTTACCCTCTGATTTATGGGTGGCTAAGCGAAGGTATTCAGGGATACATTCGACAAACTCTGCTTTTGAGCAAGGCTGGGCATCAAGCAGGGCTTCCAGCATGGCCGGACGGAGCAGACCTTTGCTGATATCGCCCTTTGGCAGCTCTGCGCGGATTACTTGTTGGTTAAAGCCCTCAAGCACTTGGCGTAAGTCTATCCCCTCCGCTGGAGCAGAATAAGCTTGGCTAATATCTACTTGCTGTAAGTTCTTCTCTAGCAGATCGTCTTCAGTTGTGGTGTCATCAAGATCTAATTCAACCTGCTGCTCAGGTGCGCTTGTGGCTTGGGCTTCAGTCTCAGCCGATGTTGACTGCGCGTTGTCGGAGGCTTTGCTTTCTGCCGCTTGAATAGGCGTGCTCAGCTTGGCCAACTCACTTAGTATTGGCTGCAACTGCGCTTGCGGGTTTTTAAACCAGTCTGTTGACCAGATTCGGCGAATTCGCCAGTTCAAGCCTTCGAGTACTTCTTGGCGCAAGCGGTCACGGTCTCGCACCGACTTAGCACTGTGGTAGCTGGCACCATCACACTCAATGCCCATTAGGTAGCGCCCTGGCATACCGGGATCTTTAACCGCTATATCTAGGAAGTAACCGGTCACACCAAGCTGAGGCTCACACTCATAACCATGCTCGGCCAGCATGTCCATTACTGCCAGCTCAAAGTCACTGTCTGCAGCTTTACCTGTGTGAGCGAAGTGCTCAAGCTGTCCGGTTTCGCAGTAAGAAAGGAAAGCTTTGAGCGCCATTACGCCACGCTTACTGTTCTCACTGGTACGGACATGGCCAGAGTCCATGGACGAGAAAATCGCCATGCGCTTTTTAGAACGGGTAAACAGTACGTTGAGGCGACGCCAGCCATCGTTAGAGTTAATTGGGCCGAAGCGCTGTGCCATTGAAGTGGCGCCTGCAGTTTGTGGGCCGTAGGTCATGGAAATAATGATGACATCGCGCTCATCACCCTGCACGTTCTCAAGGTTTTTAACGAACAGCGGATCGGCAGAGTTTAAGTTGCGCTCGTAAGCCAACTGATACTCGGGATTTTCCTTGATGAGCAACTCTAGCTGCCGCTCAATCTCATCGCTCTGCTCTGAGTTCATTGCCACGATGCCTAGAGATTCTTCAGGCGAGGTATGCATTTGCTTGGCTGCTGCGGCGGCAACCGCTTTTGCCTCTGCCACGTTGCGACGCCCTTCAAAGCGACCTTTGCTCACCTTGGTAAAGCGAATACCAAATTCGTCACTCTCGCTGTAAGGCGATGGGAATAGAACTAGGTTTGAGTCATAGAACTTGTGGTTGGAGAAGCTGATCAAGGACTCGTGACGCGAGCGGTAGTGCCAGCGCAAGCGACGATTGGTGAACATGGGGATGGCGGTTTCTAGAATGCTTTCGGCGGCTTCTAGTGCCACGATGTCTTCATCGTCTTCGTTGTCTACCGCTTTCTGGAAGAACGAGGTGGGCGGCAACTGTTTTGGATCCCCCACCACTACGATGCTGTTGCCGCGTGCAATGGCGCCAAGCGCATCTTCTGGGCGGATCTGAGAGGCCTCATCCATTACAACCAAATCAAAGTCAAATTGGCCGGGCTCTAGATATTGGGCGACCGACATTGGACTCATCATAAAGCAAGGTTTTAGCGCCTGAATGGCAGCGCCTGAGCGTTTGAGCAATTGGCGTACGGCAATGCGCGGACGCTGTAGGCCAAGGTTGTGTTCAATTAGGCCTAACTCGCTGTAAGAACCAACCCGACCAGATTTAACCCCTGCTGGCACTGTGGTGCGCGAGGCTTTGTAAGCGACCAATTGCTGCTGCAAGCTTTGAATTTTCTTGTCGTAGCTTCGGAAGGCCTTGCGACGCTCTTGTTGCTCCATACCGTTGAATTGAGCAATGCCACTGTGCTCGGCAAAAATCTCTTTGGCCAGCTGGTGATTGATCGCCAGCTCGACCACGTCACTGAGTTGCTCAGTGGCAATGAGCCCGCATTCGACTTGCTTAATCAATTGCGAAAGTCCGTCATTGCTTAGACGTGCACGCAGTTGAATGTAATCAAGCCAGGTATCCAGCCATTTAGGGTTGCTTAACGCTTGCTGATTGCGCTCAGTCAGCGAGTCGATGCTGCCATCGGTGCTTTGCTGCCACTCGTCGAGATTTACCCGACCTAGTTGTTGGAAGTGCCCCTCTCGCTCACTAATCTGCTGTAATTGAGCACTCAGTGGCATTGCCAGCGCACGCAGTTGTTGATAGGTGCTGGAGCTTGGCGCTTGAGTTAACGCCGATGCCAGCGCGACAGAAGGCTTCATGGCTTCTACTATGCAATGCAATTGCTCCGCAACGGCTAGCTGTTCTGCTGAAAACTCCCCAGCTTTTAGCGACAGTGGCAAGTGTTTGTGCAGCAACTTTGGTAATGCGCTGGCATTCCATGTATCTATGCTTATTTGTCGCTGGGCCAATGCTTTGCTTGCTTGAGACAGTTCTTCTAGCGTTACTTCTGTACTGCTTGCAAGCGGCTCTAACTGAGCTAGCGCCGTGTTGAGCTGTTGAAGATGCTGGTTGGCAGAATCTGCCAACAGTGGCGCGTTTGAATCAGCAGAGGGGCTTTGCTCACCCAAGTAATCTTGCTTGGTATATAGATGTGCTAAGCCCAGCTTAAGCGCCTTGATGCTCTCTAAGCGTGGTGAGATTTCTTTTTCGGCATAGTCTTTAAAGCTGATGGCAAAGTTGCGCTCTAGCCCAAGCAAAGCCGAGCCCATCTCCACCCGCTTGCCAAAACCAATACCGTACTCTTTACGCACAGCTAGGTACCAACTACGCAGTGCTGTGATACGCTCGATTGGCGTATCTACCCCGCGATATAGCTCGGCCAATTCAGGCTCTTGCTCACACAGGCTTTGCATTTTCTCCGTGGTTTGGCTGTAGCTAAGCAAGTCAGCAAGCAATGGCTGCAAGGACTTGAGCTTGGCCTTAGGTGAAGCTGCCAAGGCCAGTAATGCTTTCTTCGCTTGGCGCCAATCTGAAGACAAGAAACTGAAAAAGCCGCCAGCTTCGACCGTGGCCTTTATTCGACCTAGTTCCTCAGACGAAGGAAGCCGATGCAAGCTAAACTGCTCTTCCAGTTTGTCGTGGCTTGGCTTGGCATCTTCAAGCAAGCCACTTAGCTGTTCGATACTCGGGTCTAGATCTGCATTGTCGTAGAGCTCACCTCGGTAGCGCCAAAGCTCATTTGGCAACAATTGGATGAGTTCTACCAGCTTACTCAGCTCGGCTAGACCGTTTGCATCTAGCTTGTGACAAGCTGCAAGCGAGGAAGGAAGGCCAGCACTCACCGCTTCTAAAGCTTCGTCAAGCTCGGCCAAAGTTTGCGAAAACGACTCTGTTGTGACAACGGAGGCGGATAGCTTAGCTAGCTCAGTGCTGGAGTTAACACCAAAGTCCGAGAACTGCTTTAAGCTCTGCTCGAGTTGAGCTGTGGTATTGGTTTGATCAACGGCTTCTTCGCGAAGTGCCTGCGCAATTTGCTGATTCTGTTGATGAATACTCTGATAGCGAGTCAAGGTGTCTACCAGCGACTCATCCGCTTCAAATAAATCAGGGATGGCTTGAAGCGGCGTTGACTCTCCTAGCTCTGGCAGCTTATTGAGCATACCACTGAGCTGCTGTACTTGTTCAAGCTTGAGGACATGCTCTGGCTGCACAGCGATACCGGCAAGCTTCTCAGCTAGCATGACCTGTAAGTCTTGCAAGGACTGATTAAATTGCTGCAATGCCTGCTTAAAGTCATCAGTCTGGAAACCTAAAAGCTCTGTGTTGTTTACCCCGTACCAGTAGTGACTATGGATGTTGCCGTCTGCAGCTTGCTCGGATACTTGGTCATAAATGCCTTTGAGCATGTTGGCGTGATCAGCAATTTCTTTCTGAAGGACAATAGAAAGCCGTTCCCCATTAATGTCAGAGATATTGACTGAATCAGGATCAATACCGAGCTTCTCGCGATAGTGGGTTGCACCCACTAGGATTTGGTGAATGCTTCGCTCAGTATTCTTCCAATGACTATTAACCAACTCAGCATGCTCAAGTAGGTGAGACTTAAGTGACTCATAGCGACTAATGTCTGCTTCTAGCTCCGCTGGTTTGGTATAGGACTGCTGACGACCTAGGCGAGTACCCAATTCGTCAAAGATCTTTAGTTTGTTGGTTTTGTGGCTATGCAGCTCGAGACAAAACTCCCCTAAGCCTACCTTATCTAGCTTATCTTTTACTACGTTAAGAGCGGCCATTTTCTCTGCGACGAAAAGCACCCGTTTACCAGAGGCAATTGCAGCGGCAATTAAGTTGGTAATAGTTTGCGATTTGCCGGTACCCGGAGGCCCTTCAATTACCAGGTTCTTACCCTCAACCGCGTCGATAAGTGCGCTGTGTTGCGAGCTATCCGCCTCGTAGATGATTGGAAAGTCATCATGAATTGTCGAGATTTGGTCAATGTTGTGCTCGGTGGCATAAGCTGCACCGCCGCTGCTCTCTTCCCCTGCGCTAAAAAACTGCTTAACAATGGGGTGGTCGGTAATGTTCTTGTCTTTTGGCCAATTACTTGGATCCAGATCCATATACATGGCTTGCTTGGTGAAATTGAGTAACACCAAGCTGGCCTGACGGCGAATACGCCACTCTGGGTAGCGCTGCAGCACAGTATCTTGGATGCGCTCAAAGTACTCTTCTGGCGTGGTGTTTTCTTCAATCTCTGGTAGCGCTATACCAAAGTCATGCTGCAGCTTCTCCTTTAGGGTGAAATTGTTCAGCATGCTGTCATCTTTGATGGCTATGGTATAGGTATAGGCGCCATGGCTGTTAGGGCGGGTTGTGCGCTCTAACATCACTGGAATGGTGAACAGTGGGGCCGTTCGCACCACATCAGAATCACGACTCTCCTTCCACTCAAGAAAGCCAATGTTGAAATAGAGAATATTGGCCCCGCTCTCTTCAATCGCCGTGTGCGCTTTACTGCGCAACCCTCTCAGTCTTGGCTCTAATTCACCGTTGTAAAGAAGCGTTTGCAGGTTGTTGTCTTGGTGGCCCGCTTGTAGTTCTTCCGCCACCTGTTTTTCTGGTAGGTCATAACTGGTGTTGATTCCCAGATACTTTGCCCACTGCACCGCAGTAGGAAAATCTTTGGTAACCATTTCACCCGTTTCGGGATCCTTCTGGATGTAGCCGGCCTTAATCAACTGTTGTTCGGTTGGCTCAGGTACAGGAAGAAGTGTGACGACTTTTTCTGACCTGAGCAGCTCGGTAACTTGGTCTGGCAGCTCATCAATAAACCTGACACAGTTCGCCTTGGGATGACGATAGTTCAATAAGGTGTTTCGGCCGCTGAGGTCGAGAAGTTTCTTGCGAACAGCTTCTAAGGAATCAAATGCAAATGAGTCATTAGCCATGGGACTATCTTCAACCTTGTCGTTGTTAGGGGGCTCTGATTTAGTACTGCGAACCACTTGAGCTGAGGGCACAACCGGTGGCGTTGGAGGAGAAACATCCACCGTAGCTGGGGTGGAATTAGGAACGATTATAGACGAGAGCTGCCAGCGGTAGTCGCTATCGATGGTCGCTAGAGAACTGCTTTTTAGCTCATACAGCAAGGAATTTGCTGCTGTTCTATCAACTTCATAGCCATGAAGGCAGCGAAGCTTCGATGCAATCTCTTTGGCCTTCAACCTTGGCGTTTGTTTAAGTAGCTCAACGATATCCCTTCTAAGCTCTCCTAATCTAGGCTTGCTCATTTATATCTCGTCAGAGGTAATGCTGAGAACTACTTGAATCACCAGGCAGAAAACAACACTTAATTAAGTAATACAATAAAGTGTGGTGAGTTTATCAATTATTGATGAAAAAATCGGTTTCTAGATCAGCTTTATGGTTAAAAATTAGGACTAACACTCAAAAGGAGAGGAAAACTTTATAACTACACTTTACCCAAAGCTGGCCTTCACTATATCCAGCGACTTTTGTTATAACATTAAGTCTTTCAAACAGATCTTGCCCATAAAGTGAGTTTTCAATAATGATCAGTAGCACGCACTGATATTTTCGATTGCATCGAGATGTTGCATAACTCTGAGAGTAAGCACAGCTAGGCGGAGATATGCCTCCGTTGGCTTATGATAAACTTAGAAATTACAACTAAAGAGCGGTCTACGAAAGGCTGGGCAATTAAAAGGTTGTCTTCACAGCCCGTTTCGTTTGTTATGCATAGTTCTTATTGCTTCTTCTCTTTTTCCACCTATACCATCGTTGTCCAGTTTTCTCTCAAAGCCTTTTTCTGATTCTAGTTTGCTTAAACAATGAACACACATGAACGAGGAAGGCGCTAGCTTAACGCGTTCTATGGGGATGATTTCACCGCATGCATTACAAAATCTTTTTTCCAACCGATTACCAAACAAGCATTTAAACTCAGCATCGTAGTCAGCAACGACAACAAATAATCTCGCTCCATGAGGACGGACTTTCACCCCTGAAACACCAGAACCCCAGAGCGTTTGAGCAAACTCATACGCTTCTTGGAAACAATTAAAGTCTCTATGAAGTTGTTTGGTTGTCTTGAGTACAGTTTTTGTTGAGGAATCAAAAGCTACTCGAATTGGATTCACATCTACCACTTTCCCCCTTACAAAGCTGAGCTCAATGAGAGTTTGATAATCATCATCTGTCGAAGTAAATGCGAACGATGATACTTTAAGGTAGTGTTTTCTTAGTCGCAACACCCCAGTAAAAAGGCTGTAGAACCCCACATCGAGTACATAATTGTGATAGTCAGTGTGAAAGTGATTGGTACTGGCAACATTGTGTGCAAATGAACCGACTCCGAAGAGGGAGAGAGAATCTAGAGTTAAGCGATGGTCCTGCGTAATCTTATACAGAGCGGTGAACCCTCTCCACAAAGCAGTGCAAACACCTGAAGGTTCTAGGCCTATATGCTCTTTTGTTAAGAGCTGTCGTTCAATACTGAACTCTTCGCCCATAAAAACTATTTTGTCTGGGGCTTGTAAAGTCATTTACTTCTCATTGGTATTTTTGCCGAGTTGTATTGCCCAACCGACGAAATAGATTGAGCATTTACTATATTGTTGTTTTTGGGCCGTCTCAATACTAAAGCGTTATATGTCTCCGATCAAAACAAAACAGAACAAAAAAAGTATAATAAACCAAATATAATTATCATATCAGCATATAAATTCACCATGAAATAAACTTACTTATCTGATATGTGATAACTAGACTCAAAACGAGCAGTTGCGAATGAAAAATTTATCTCGATGGTTTTCTCAGCACAAAGTAACCATAGAAAGACACAGTGAACGCCTCAAAAGCAGCACTAAAGATGCCTACAATAAAGCTACCGAGCTAAGTGAACAAGCAAAGCAACTCGCCGAGCAGGCCGCTAACTCAGAGCAAGTTCGTAAACAAACTGATAAGCTAATCAACATATCTGAGGATATGTCCGATAGCATCAAGAAGAATGGAGAACAGCTTCTAGAAGCCAGTAAAAGAACTGGAGAGGTCGTTTCAGGTGTATTGAGCGGTGGTGTCCGTTCAGTAACCGACCTAATTGACAATGCTCAAATTCTGTTGCTATCACCAGACACTAAAGATCTTACAGATCGGATTGAAAGCCAAGGTTCGCAATTTCGCGAACTGCATCGCGATCGTTCCCAGCTCGATGCTATTTTTTTGTGTGGAGAGTCCTTAGCCAGCCTCCTATCACAAGGCTCTATCGACAGCATTATTGAAGAAGCATATGCCGCTCAATACCCTGGATTAGCAGAGCAGATGACGTTCTTAGACAAAGTGCGTGAATTAGAAACCGATGCACAATTACTTGGTTTTATCAGCGGCGTAAAAGGCAAGCTCTTTGAATTGAAGTACGTAGATTATCTCAATGATGGCAATTTGCCTGACGGGTATGAAGCCCAAGTTGTCGAGCTAGCTAATCAGCCAGGATGGGACATCGAAATCATAGGGCCGAATGGAGGTGTACAAGAAATCCTTCAAGCTAAAGCGACCGATTCGATACACTATGTTCAAGCGGCGTTGGATAAGTACCCTTCCATTGATATTGTCACTACAGAAGAAGTGTACAGTCAACTGGTACTAGCCGGAGCGGGTGATGGAGTTTTGAGCAGTGGCTTTACAAACGAGGACATAACTGACGAAGTAGTCAACGCCGCTAATGCAGCAGAGCTTAATCTAGACTTTATGCCCCCTGTAATAACTATGGCTTTCATCGCCTTTACATCCTTTAAAGAAGAAAGCCTTACGCTATACCAAAAAGCTAGAACAGCTGGCGAAAGATCTGGAACCGCTTATTACTGTTATTTACTTGGCAATGGCGTTGCGGTTGCTACAAACACCTGGTGGCTAGGAGTTGTTGGCAGCGTCACGAGCCGGTATATGACAGACGTGGTCGCAAGAAAAGCCGCGGTGAAAAAGCACTTCAACAAGGTAATTGCAACAAATCAAACAATCATCGACAGGACAAAGGCAGCTTCCATAGCTTAGCAAGAAGCTACACAAGCTAGGGAGACCGACAAGGAGCGCTTGCAGGCTCTGGCTCTGGCTGCGACTCTACTCCCACCAGCCCGACTGAAATTGCAGGAATATAAGCCGCTATACAACGGTATAGATAACAATTTTAATTCCAAACTTGCTTAACAGTTTTAATTCTGAACTTGAGCGATTCATCTGCATTTACAACGCCGCCAAACACGAAATAGTTAAAGATAAGCACTTAATCGAGAACTAAAAACCACGTTTACCTCTTCCAAAAACCTACCGAAATTTCGTTAGCCTATGGTTCAAATAAAGTACTAACGACGACTATCATTACTATAAATGAAACAGGATCCCAGAAAAGGGGGGACGCAGAGATGAAGATTTTTGGGCTTAAAATGGTCGAGGTCGAGATTGACCGTCACTGTGATGTTTGTGGTGTTAGTGTTTTGGTTGACTGTAACGGTACAAAATTAGAAGAGGTCGGAGAGTTAAACGCTAATTGGGGATATGGCTCAAAAATGGATGGCGTAACTCATCACCTAGACATGTGCGAAAGCTGCTTCCAAGTGGCATTGGAAGCATTAATAGAGCATCGACGCAGACTTAATATGTTTGATGATAATCAAGAGTTACATGATGAAAACTTTGGAATTGTTCATTCTCGGCCGTTGCCTAACATATAATTCAAAAGTGTTAATTGGTGGGCTTACAGGCAAATTGTTGAAGCAACTAAACACGATGGTAAATAACTGTTTATTAAAGAGGTGCCTAGGCCAACTAAGCCGGCTCCCTCTTCTACACCTTTCCATGAATGTCGCACTTATTATCTGAAATCGGGCTTTTTTTTAAAATTTCCTTAAAAACTTTGGCTATAGCAATACCGGTAAAGATATTGCGAGTTACAACATGTCAGAGTTTAAAACTGTCCAGCTAAAAGATATAGCCCTTCTACCAAGCCTAGAGAGTGCCATTGATGAACTAATTTTTCAGTTTCCTACCCTCCCAACATTGCTCCACAATGCAGAGGTAGCCCCTATTGTCGTAGAAACTACTGCTACGCATATCATAACGGGGCAAGCCGCGCTAGCTATTGCGAAAAAACGCAACATTCCAGACATTACCTGTATTCGAATAAAAAAAATCGCCCCACAGGCCCTTATAAAACGGAGTTGGGGCGCCTTGCTTGGAGATTCCCTCATTTACGCGGGGCTCGACATACCAGTACTCAATTTTATTTTTAGTCAACCCCCCAAATGGCGAATAGAAAGGGGGTTAATTCGACCGGATGGAAAGGCTGTTAGCGTTCGGTATGCTGCCCAAAAACTGGGCTTACCCACCTCGACGCTACAGAGCCGGATCTCAAAATTTGAAAAAAAATGGAAAAAAATCACAAATCGCTGAAAAAACTTTAACTACATGAGAAGACACAATAAACACGGAGAAAGAGATGTCTTCTACTATCCATAGAAAAAATCGAGTTGCCAGCGGTAAGGCCACTCGTCAAATATTACCCAAGAATACCGTACATAAAGCGATTGCTAGGCTTTTTGGTTCTGCGCACAGACCTTATGAAAGCCTCTTATTAAGCTCAGCATTAACAGGTATTTCAGTGAAATGTTTATTCAACGCCATCACAATGGGTGAGCCGAAAGAAAGCGATGAAAACCAAGTACTCAGCTTTGTAACTTATATAAGTAATTCCTGTCCATCCATCAATATCAACATCAATCTGCCTTTTGGCAAGCGCAGCGTGCAAATAACACTACCAGAGGCTTTAGCTGAGGGGTGGTTAGCGCTCATTAACCACAAAGATGATTACAGCTCAGCACCGCTAACCCGTGTATGCAACCAGCTCGAAAAAGGACTCACTCCGACTCGATTGCAACGACTGATGCTCGAACAAATGAGTCCGCTGCATCGTGAGCACGTTGATGTGCTCACGGTATCGAATAATCGAGCCACCTGGACGCTGTATTACCGAGCAATACTGCTGAACGATATTCAAAATTACAGTTATACATTCCAACAGCGCCTGCTCCGCGCGAGTGGCATTAACGCGACTTGGAAAAAGCCTCAAAAGGCGCAAGGTTTTACAACACCGCCAGTCGATACCCAAATGCTTCATTCAGCACTAGTTAAGACAAAGGCTGTAATAAGCAGGGCTTTCCAGAGTATTAATAATGAGTTCGTTTTTCTAAATAGCCTTGCGGCGTTCACGTCCCTATCGTTAGAAGTTGGCTTAGGCTGTCGACCGGCCCAATGCGCAAGATGGCTTTTGCCGCGGCTATTATCTAACTCAGTAGAAGTGCTAGACAAAGGGCCTTCATCAAAGCGCCAGCTACCACTGCCCAAACGTTTACAATCCCTTATTGCTTGGTATTACGAAAAACTAGAAGACTGGCTAACTGCACCACCTTACAAAGATAAGCCAGTTTTTGATTATATTAACGACGTTTATCATGGCCAGCGCCCGGCTTTTTTCTACATTGAGTGCCACTCAAATAGCCCTAGTGTCACTCCGATGACAGCAAATATTCGAAAAACGTTCTTATGCTCGATTGGCATAACAGAAATATCATCACTGCCGTTAAATGCCGGACGACGTCACTTACAACAGCACGTGAGAAACGAATTTTCTTATCTGCTTGCAGATAGATGGTTTGGTTACGACACGCTCGCAAACGCTTCTCCTGCGGGAGTTTCAGGAAATCTTACAACTATTGCGAACTGGATAGATGAGCAGGATTTTTTGGGGGTGGAGTTATAAAACTATCATAGATAGCTTCGTGTCATTCATCGAAAATGAAAATAAAAAAGCTTGGGAAGAGGAAGATTGGGCCGATAACATCGCTTGCGCATTGGTGTTGTTGCAGGGAGAGTTTACCCATCAGCGTTTAGCAGCCATCATCCCTCGCCTCCGACATTTGGTTCGTTATGACGCACAAATATGGCTAGAGTTAAATACCGCTACTAACAATACATGCAGCGGCAATGTTCGAGACGAAAAAGGCGTGGCTCGATTGGAGTCGCGCTTCTATCCAGTTGGTGTTACAGCAGGCCTCATTTTCAATTACTTATCACAGCTAAATTCACAGCTGCAGTGGGATGAGGTTAAAAGTTGGCAACGTATAAAACGAACATTGGTATCACTAGGCCTAAATCCGCTGACAACAGAAAGGCTTTTTTACAAGCAGCTCCGCGAGCATTATACGTTTAACTACTACGGACAACTATCTGCTACTCAAATAGAACAACTGCTTCAGCCGCTGCAGAGCGCCCCACTAACACACACCAACGCCCGGTGGCTGCAACAAAATACCATTTCGATGACTGCGATTGAGGCCCCCACTCAACATCGCTCTGCCGTGTCCGGGAAATTATTATCACAGGCCTCTCCTAAAAAAGGCGATAAACAGGCGCTTGCTGAGCTCACATTAATCCACCAACTGCGAGCTGAACATATTGGTAAACACGACGGTGTAGTCGCAGCATGTGGCTATTTGATAAATAGACGGCACAAAAAGCTCAGCAGCTTTGCTACTGATAGAAGTCATCTCAAAGAGCTTTTACATGATGATTTCATTGATTTCTCATCAACCGATATTAAGGACAAACTGAGTCGTTTAGCCAGGCGGTTATCTGAACAAAAGAAAATAACTAGCGCTAGAACATACACTTTATGCAAACGCGCCATCGAAGACCTTACCGAACAATCAATTGATGGCGTAGCAAATCAGCGTTTAGGCAATATTATAAATGCCGGATATATTAATGATGTGCAATGGATGCACCTTTTCGAAGCCCTCACCAAAGCACAGTCTTCGCCAATGGCCGCGCTTCAAACGGGTGTATTTATTATCATCATGAACCGGCTAGGTCTGCGAACCCAAGAAGCTGTGAATTTACGTATCAAAGATGTCGCCCATCATGATGAGCTAGGTATTCAGGTGAGAGCAAGCTTTGACCACTCATTGAAAACGCAACAAGCAACTAGGGAACTTCCCACAGTTTTAATCCCTGAAGCCGAGCGGCATTGGGTAAATGCCCTGATTAATCTTCGTGTCGCGCAATATGGCGCCGACTCACAACAACCACTCTTCGATATTTCACTGGATAGCGTGATTGATGACGCTGGTGCGCAGCTGCGCGCGCTAACTGGCAATGAGCACTGCAGTTGCTACACATTTAGGCACTGTGCATTTTCTCGATTAGCCCTAATTCTGTTTGCATCCAACGCTCTAATAAAACGTTATACGGGAATATCTACAGACGAAATAAAAGCAATTCGTTTGGCGCTGACGGGCTCAGAAGATGCAAATGCAACTAACGCACAGCAAGTGTTTAATCGGCTCGCAGGCCACGCTGACTATCAAGTTGGCCTGCACCATTATCGCCATTTTGAGCACGAGCAAATGACAGAAAGCCTCATTAACATCCAACCACTTGTCGACATAGCAAAAATTACCGACTGCAGTGCAATTAGCATAGGAAAAATGATTGGGGCCCATAAACGTATGCACCCTTCAGCAACATCGCAGCAAATCCAGCATGGGGTGCAGAATCGATTACTCAGCCAATATGCAGAGCATATTAAGCGAGGGGGCCGCCCCAAAAAATTTAACCGTATTTCTAGCCCTCCCCAAATAGTGCTCACATTGGAAATGCTGCATCAGTCTTTTGGTACAGTAGCCATTTACAGCGTATGTAATAGGCTGCAACTAGCGAAAATCTCTTCTGCACATACAAGGTTGATAGCCAAGCTTACACGAAAAGGCAAGCCAGTTTTCCCGGTCAATCAGGTGGGAAAGCTAGAACCACCGGTTTTTAAAAAAGACAGAGAGATGCTGGCTCATATTTTTCGCCACATAAGCAATACACGAAGCATTGAGCAGTTAAAAACCTTTGTGCATGCAGGCTTGGCTAACACCCTATACATGACTCCAACCTCGATTCGACGGCAACTAAAAGCGTTAGCTGGGTTATTTCCATCTGGAGTCAATATCGGATTGATATTTTCACCACACAATGATGGGTTACCATTGAAATCATGGCCAAAAAAATACAAGCAACTAGGTCTAGTGACGAGCTCAGTTCAAGATGAAACTTGCAAATATGCGAGTAAAATTTCCATCACAGAAAATGGCAGGCGGTGCGTGAAAGTTATGCAGCACGTTATTTTTTTTGGCTATTTGTACCTATCGGCTATCAATGCTCTCAACAACATTAAAGTTTAGTTAGCGTAGGCTACTAACGAATGTAAAAAATTAGGGCGGCAATTAGCCGCCCTACATCTTCACATAACTAAAGACACTAAGGTTTGTTAAGCTCAGGGTGACGAGCTACCTCTTTTTTGACTCGCACGGCAAGTAAGGCTGCTATAAACCCGAGCAATTCAGGATCGGTATCGGTGGGTAAACCCTGTAAATATTTTGCCGGTAACCTGTAAACAATTATCAGCGGTAAAAAACTCGCAACGCTCTGCGCTCTGTGGTCGTCACCGTCAATCCAAGCGCAAACTAACCCTCGTTCGAGGTTGGTATAATCAAACATTAGCATTCTCCTGAGGTTGTAAATGCTAGACCATTGCATCATAGCGCTCGCGTCTGACAATTTTAGCTCGACCAAACACCATTAATATTTGCCTACAAACCGAACTTTGGAAGCAAATAAAGTAATGGTGAAATACCCCAAAAAGTGTCAAATCGTATTGACGAGTTACAGTTTGCCATTTTTCGACCAAAAGTCATTGATATAAATAGATTTTCATCTTGCGAAGCTACCCCCTAAAAACAGCGATTTTAGGGGGGCTTTCGACACATTATTCCGCCGAATTCTGATGAGTTGAAAAGCAATAATTTTGTTATAAAAATAAGGGAAAGCTTGATGAAAAAAACGTAGAGTAATAGCAATAACTCTCCATAAACTAGGCAGCAAAAATTTGCTTTTATGTGTGCTCACATCTTAGTCGTTTCAGATATTCGTTAATCAGTTCCACTGAGATTAAGCCGCCCTCAATAATCACTAGATGCTTGATTTTACTAACCTAAAAATCCATTCAGTCAAACATCTCTATGTCTGACTGAAAATATAGAAAAAACCAATAGGTTAAATACTCGAAAGATACACACCGCAACCAGCTATGTAGATAACGAAACCTGTTTATGTTGTAGATTTTTTTAACGCTCGCTGCACGCTCGACAAGCTTATTCTTAGCTCCTTAGCGATCTTTCTGTAACTTAAACCTGCTAGCCTCAACTCCACTACAGCGTCTTTATTAATTGTAATTTTTCGCCCTTTGTATACACCGCGCTTTTTGGCGAGAGCGATACCCTCGGCTTGCCGCTCTCGAATCATCGCGCGTTCAAACTGATAAATAGCGCCTAATAGGGTGAGTAGAAGTTGGTTCATAGGGCTGGAACTATCAGCAGTAAAGACTAAATTTTCCTGATGAAAATGTAGTGATACCCCTTTAGATAGGAACAGCTCGACGAGGGAAAGTAAGTGTCCAGTGTTTCTGGCTAAACGTGAAATGTCATGAACGTGAACAATGTCTCCAGCTCGAATGTGTGCCAGCAAATTATCTAAACCAGGCCGCTGTTTAACAGAGCCAGAAATATTGTCCTCAAAAACAATATCCAGCTGCAACCCGTGTAACTGCCGTGTAGTTTTCTGCTCTGCAGTGCTTACTCGTGTATATCCAATATTCTGTCCTTTCATATCCCCACCTATATTCAATTGGCTTTAGAGTGAATGAAACGTTTGTGTTCAAAACGTTATATCCACCCTATTGAATACGAAAGTCGACATCTGACAAATGTGGTCACATGGGTATACCCTAAATAAAGATTGCCAAACTAGTGGGTTTACAAAAGGAAGATATTAAGTGTCATAAGTGTGCACACACTTTGTATAACCAAAAGGAATAAATGAACCATTGCATGCTTCCTTTTGTTCTAAAAATAGCCGCTAAACCACTCCTAGAAGTTAAGCTAGGACTAGGGAGACTCTAAATATGGAAAACGGTATGAACAATTCTCCCAGCGGAACACTACTAAATAAATCACAAGTTGCGGCAAAAACAGGGTTAAGCGCCTCCACAATCTATCGACTATGCCAAGCAGGTAAATTCCCAAAACCTGTTCGTTTGTCAGAGCGTCGGGTAGCTTGGAAAAAAGAGGATGTTGAAAAATGGTTCGAAGACTTAAATTACGCATAATGCACGATCCTATGGCTGCGTCATTCCATTTAAACAATATCATTAACAATTGACACTGGTGTCAGTTGTTAACTCATTATCGAACAATTTCGAATTAGTAACTCGGATTGAATCCACCTACTTCGGATAACCTGCATTTAGGTAAATCGAAGTAGATGGTGTCGCTATTGAGAGTATTGCTGATGCAGCTATAAGGTGTGATATTGCTTATTCATAGTGAGAATGCTTAGTGTCTTAAATTGCCTGTCCCAGTGATTAAATGACAGTCATCCTCCCTTCAAACTAGCCTCATTTATGCTAACCCATCTAAGTTATAGCACTGATTTAACTTAATTCTTCTACTTTACGAGCTTTAAGAAACTTCATGAGTTTCTATGAATAGCAGGAGCGGTGATTAAGGGTCACTGCAAATGCTAAACATCCGTCCCAATATTGACTAAGCTAAAAATCATATATTACTTCATGAGAGCGCTTAGGCTCTGCACTCTTTACTAACTACTATCTCACCTTGTTCCATATCTGCCTTGATGCTTAATGTATGTTTTGGATATTCAAGCGTCAGCTCAAGAGCTTGCTCGATCCAAACAAACTGCTGAACTTGAATATTAGCTTGTTCACTCAAATCGTGGATCACCGCCACTTTAAAATGCTCATCGACAGAGCGAACAATAGAGTAAGCTAAATCTGTGGTTGCAGGATTATCAGGCGCGTAGCCGCGTACCAAGCTGGCTGGACTATTAGTTATAATATGCTGATTAAACGCCGTTTGTTCTTGTATATCGTAACTAAGCTTGTAGCTTTCATCAATTTGTTGCTGATGGCATTGCACCATTCTAGCTAATGGTCCCTGCATCGGGTTATCACATTTATGAGTGGCATCTAATTGTTTGTGTTTCCCTCGAACATGCCAAACTAGATCTAGCTGCCTGCCCTTTGAGTTATCAACATCGTTAAACTCAATGAGCAAGTCTCCTAACCATAACAATTGACGACGATACTTAAGGCCGCGATACGCCTCTTCATCCCATTGCACAATAGTATGGCTATCTACAACAGGCAGCTCTCCGCGCCAATCTACCTCCACATCCAACCAAGTAAATTTGTCTGTTACCAAAAATTTATTTACTTTAGGCGTGGCTGGGGGCTGATTTTTTTGCTCAACGGCCAGGGTATTATGGGTAAGCGTATTTTTGTAATATTGGTAATGCAATTCAGCCCCATAGCCGGTGGTACCAAGGTCAGGCAAAATTTCTTTCCCTTTGCGGCTTATGATCAGGCCCAGTTGGTCATAATGATCATGTTCCCCGCCATAAGGAGCATGCTTAACCAATAACATGTTATCCCGAGTGTTATCATGCATGATAGTAATACCAGATTGCTCAGCGTGAATACTGTTGCAGGCTAAAGGCTTAGCCGGAGGCAGTTCCTCAACACCATAGAGTAAAGCCTCAATATTGTGACGCTCTTCTGCTTGATAAATAGTTTGTAATGCCGAAGCAAACAGCGGGTCTCGGTACTCTCGGTAAGCAAACTCAAATATATGACTATGGGTGAGCCTCTCTTGACCAGCAATACAGTCATTCAATCGAGGGAAGTTGCCAGTATTGATGAGAAGCTTCAGTGGAAAGGCCATCATTAGCTGGAGCTTAGGTTGATCTTTTAGAGAATACTGAGTTTTACAGGCAATTTTTTCAAAATTAAGCAAGGCTTGTAGAGCATAGTAATGATAGTGAATAGAGCCTTCAAACCACAATCCATCGCCTTTAACGCCATTTTCTAATTGGTATTTAAGGCCATAAGGTGTATTGACCGCAAACTCTACTAGCTGCTCATTATCGATGATTAAACCGATTACACCAATGGTCGCTGAAATTTTCATTTCATGATTATGCAGTTGGTCACTACGGTGCTGCATTAAAAATTCAGCGCCCTCCAACAATAAGCGTTTCTCGACATAAAGCTGTTCTTCACGATCTAAATCTTCTTTTATAAAATCGTAACCGCGAGCGAAATCGATATTACAGTTTGCCTCGCACAAGGTTTGAGCATTGGCTTTACCAGGACCATTATAAGGGATCCCTCCATGCTCTTGGTAATCAGGGTAAAACTCGGCGTAAGCTAATAAGATCTCTCTAACCTTATGCAAATAACGTTCGTTTTTAGTAATTTGCCAAAGTAGCCCTAAATCATTGCAAGCTTTCGAATTCAATCCATTCAGCCAGCGCCACCATGCGCCATCATAGGGCTCGCCAGTTAATACTTCACCATCAACTGGGCAAACATGCTCTGTTGGCTTATTTCTATCCCAAGTTAAGCGCACACCGTGTTTTGGGCAAAAGTAGTATAGATTCCAAGTGGCCCTAGCGTCTGGTGGAACGAGCGTTTCAGACTCTAGTACTACAGAGTTATCAGCAATAATTTGATCAATGATCTCTTGATTTGCATGCTTGCGTATAACCGCCATTTCTTTTTCAGTAAACTGCAACATAATGAATACCTATACATCACCTAACCGGTGTGGAAAATTAAAATACTGCCTGGCATTTCTATAACAAATATTTTCTACGGTTTGCTTAATTAGCGCTTGGTCGTTAGGCATATATCCTTTATCAATCCACTCGCCTAAGAGATTGCATAAAATGCGACGAAAGTAGTCATGCCGCGACATAGATAAAACACTTCTAGAGTCTGTCAACATGCCAACAAAGCGACCAAGAGCCCCCAAGTTAGCAAGATCCTTAAGCTGCTTTTCAATTCCAGATTGATGATCATTAAACCACCAAGCTGCGCCCAATTGGATTTTTCCTGGCTGTGCATCACTGTCTTGAAATGCACCAATAATAGAGCCTAAGACCACGTTATCTTTTGGATTTAGGCTATACAAAATCGTTTGAGGTAAACAGCGATCCTCTTCCAACAAGTTGAGTAGCTTACATAAGCTTTCAGCGATCGCATTGTCACCTATAACACTAAAACCAGTACCCTTTCCCAACGTATTGCAACGACGCTTATTTACATTACTCAACACTCCAATATGCAACTGCATAGACCACCCATGCTGATGACAGGCCTTTCCTAAAGCGTGAAAAATAGCAGTTTTAAATTGTGTCTCTGCCAGCTTACTTAAGTTCTCTCCGCCAATCAGTTTGGCTATCGAATCATCTAAGTCTGCATAAGAATATTCAGCAAAATCAATAACCTTTAAGCCCAAATCAGATAAGCGACAGTTATTGGCGGCAAAATAATCAATACGGGAATAAATGGCCTTGAGGTAAGAACTAAAATCACTAATCACCACTCCGCTAACTTGGCTCAATGATTCAAGCATATTAAGAAACAATTTGGGTTCCTCAATGGCTAGTAAGTCATCAGCACGAAAAGTGGGTAGCACCTGAACAGGATAGTCTGAGGCTGCAAGTTGTTGGTGATAAACCAAGTTACTAAGAGGACTGTCAGTGGTACATAGTAGTTCTACTTTACTGTCAATAAGTAAACGCCGTACCGAATGAGAGCTAGACTGCAATAAATCATTACACCGCCGCCATATTTCATCACAATTGTCGGGGTTGAGCAGCAGGTCAATATTAAAGTACTTTTTTAGCTCATAATGACACCAATGATATAAGGGATTACCGACCAAATAAGGAATGGTTTCACACCACTTTTCAAACTTACTGTAAGCATCCGCCCCTCCAGTAATATAGAACTCATCAACGCCATTACTGCGTAATGCCCGCCATAAATAGTGATCACGACTCAACCAAGCATCTGCAATATTTTGGTACTGGTAGTCGTTCCAGATATCCTGAGCCTCTAAATGGTTATGGAAATCAATAATAGGCATTGACTCAGCGTAGCTATGGTAAAGCGTTTCAGCTGTATTCCCTTGTAACAAGAAGTTTGGATGTATAAATACCGACATAATTAAGTTTTTTAATAAGTGATTGGAAAATAACTAATTTATTTAAAGTTATTTTCTAAGAACTTATGGATTCAACACGAAACAAAGGCCTAGAGAGGTTTTAAGCTCTCTAGGCAAAAGCTTATTTAGCTGTACTGAGATTTAATGCTGATTGTTCTCTAGCGCTTTTTAGTAATAAGCTACCCACCGTAACAATCACCAAGCCACAGAACACAAAGGCCATACGTCCCCAGAATGGATTTGGTATCAGTACCATCGCACTCACAAGCGCACCAAATACCAAGATTAATTTGCCCAACATCTCACGCTGTTGGCGATCCATTTCGTCTTGACCTGCACCCTCAATCACTGGGGTATCTACATCATTCCAGAAAGCCGCTAGCTCTTTGCTACGCTCTGCTTTTGGCGCTTTGTAGAATTTGGTAGTAAGACAGAAGAACCCACCTGTAATTACCAAGTGACCCACAATACCTAAGAGTACTTTTAAGTCTTTCGCTTCACGTCCAGTAAATGGCGATTCTAGATTTAACCAGTTATTAATCACTTCTGCCGTGAAGACAAAACTCACCAAGTAAGACACTATCATGCCCACAACCAAGGTGGCCCATGCCGCCCAATCTGGCGTTTTCTTGATAAACATACCAAAGAATAACGGCACCAAAATTGGCATTTGTAATAAGGTACTCACGTACATCATTGCATCAAATAGGCTTAAGCCTCGTAGGGAGTTGATGAACAGTGCCACCATAATAATCAGTACACCAAATACCAGCGTCACTAGTTGGCTCACTCGCATTAACTTCTTATCATCTGCAGTTTTGTTGATGATAGGCGCATAGAAGTTACGTACAAATACGCCTGAGTTACGGTTTAAGCCTGAATCCATAGATGACATAGTGGCTGCAAAAACAGCAGACATTAGCAGCCCAACCATGCCTACTGGCATCGCTTTTTCAACAAAAACCAAGTACACCGCATCGGCCGCTTTTTTACCTAACTCTGCGGCATGCGCTGTCGCTGCATCAGGATAAATAACTGCGGTTACCCAAGGAGGTAGGAACCAAATCGCTGGACCCACTAGCATTAACACAAAGGCTAGTAAAGCGGCTTTACGCGCATTCACAGAGTCTTTAGCAGTTAAGAATCGATATGAGTCTTGCATGTTATTGATGTTTTGCAATTGCTTAACGAACATGAAGATAAACCAAGAGATAAACAGTAATGGGTAGTTCATCCCTGAGCCCATAATACTCTCTGCGGGGAATTGCTCAATTAAGTTCGATGGACCACCAATCTTCACTAATGCAGCCACCGCACACACAACCGTTACCGCCATGATAACGACCATTTGTACAAAATCTGAAGCTACTACACCCCATGCTCCACCAATCACCGAAATAAACAGAACAATTAAGCCTGTGGCAACAATGGTGGTTTCAATATCAATTTTAAATACTGCACTAACAAACAGCGCTAAACCATTTAACCAAATACCGGTGTAAACAATGCTTGTTGGCATGGTTGCCCAGGTAAAGACTTGTTCATTGGTTGTGCCAAAACGACGGCGTACCCCTTCGATAGGAGTCACCACCCGCATTTGGCGGAAGCGGTAAGAAAAGTACAACCAAGAAAGCAAAAAACCAAACGCATTGGCCATGAACACAACCATAATAGGGAAGCCATCCGTGAACGCTTTACCCGCTGCTCCTGTAAATGTCCAAGCACTAAACTGCGTCATAAATGCTGTGGAACCTACCATCCACCAAAGCATTTTGCCGCCCCCACGGAAGTAGTCACTAGTAGAGCTACCAGCAAATCGTTTGAAGATGACCCCTATCGCTATCATGAAGATAAAATAGACGCCCACTACGAGCATATCGATATTCATTTGGAACTCCTTCTCACTCACAAATTATTTTTTGAAACGTTGTTTTATTATTGCATTAATAGCGGTTCAATAAAGAGTTCGTATAAGAATATGTGATCCATGCTGAATATATTACTAGGTGATGGAAGCGAGAAAGTGGCATAAGAACTATCGCGAACAAAAGCGAGGAGCAATAAAATCTCAACGTTTACTGCAATACACAAAATAAAAAAGCCAAGATTCTAGCTAAGAATCTTGGCTTAATATGTTTTTCTATATAGCTAATAAGCTCTAAATTTTAAATAATTACAACCATTTGAACTATTAAAGCTAAGTAGGCTTCCAATAAGAGATTTAGTACTAACATAATTAGAGCTCACAACCAGTTCGGAAGTATCATCGAGTGCTCTTACCATGCCGCGAAAATCACAGCTAGAGTTAGTGTCACTATCCCACACTTGCACTGTTTTATCGCTTAAGGGACGATCTATTTGCAAACACAGACCATCGTGAATAATCAGTTCTTGCTTGCTACCCCAAGCATAACTAAGTACTTCACTACAATCAGCGTTTACCGGAGGGTCAACCGGCTCTTCTGGCTCAGAAGGTTCGGTAACAGGTCGTTGCCAAGATCCCCCAGCGGTGTTGACACCAGAGTGAGGGATTTGAGCAAATACCCCTTCAGCAATCAGTTGGTTCCAAGTAGCAATAGGCGCGCCATCAACATTTAAATGTTCAAACTGACTACCATTCCATCCTAGAGCGTACTCAACGTTAGGAGTATCAAATAAGCCCCAAGTTTCTATCGGCTGACCAGCACTTTTTGCCTTTTTAAAAGTATTATTTAGCAACACGTTGTTAGGTCCAGTTGGCCCAGACCATTTACTAGCGTGATCACCTGATCCAACCCAAATAGGCTGCCATGTCGAGCCCGCTTCTGGAGCCCCATTTGACCAACTACGATGCTCAAAAGGTACTTCAACAGTATTATTACGGATCAGGTTATTGCGCTCCCAGCCACCATGTAAGTTCAAATCTTCATTTAGATAGTTATTCTCTACAATATTACCCGTAGCCGACCACTGTAGCGCTAAATGTCGAATGTTTTTGATAGTATTGTCTTTGATCCAACTATCGTAAAGCTTTGAGCCTCTAAAATATCCATTCCCCCCGGCACCTTTATTCCAGGATCCATTAATATTGTTATCTGATATCGTTACATCTTTTGCAAACTCAGTCACAATTGGATGCGATCCAATCATTTCAATATTTAGGTTTTTCACCCAACCATTTTGTACCCACTTCAAAATGACCCCATGGATAGCATCTTGAGAACAAACATTCTCGTAACGATACAACACGCCATTCGGGTTTTGCGGTGAGTAAGCTGCAGTGTTATAGCCCTCACAGGCACTGCCACTGGTATCCATGGTTAAATAGAAATCTTGCAATCCAAAATTTTGGATGGCAGTAACGGGCATTGCTCTGCTGTTATAGCCAGACTCATTATTTAGCGGAAGGTTAAATTCAAGCGGACGATCAAGTGTCACTTCATCTGAGCTAATATCCACTTCCAGCACTTTAAATATCTGAGTACGCATATGACCGGTCATAATATGCGTAGCACTTCGTCGCGACGTGGGAACTTGCCCTTTATCGAGAAATGCTTTATCACTCGCTGCACCAATATAGATGAAATCACCAACAGAAAACTCTTTAGCCTTACCGGATTCAAGCACCACACTGGTATCGCCAATACTTGCGGTTTCGGCAAACTCAATAGAGTGCTTCCAATGAAAGTTTATACTTCCCTCATAGGCCTGTTCTTTGGCATGCATCTGGCGAGTTTCAACTCGAAACACAGCAAAACCAGGCCAATATTTTTTATCAAAATCTGGCGCATTATCACTTCCAACCCCATATGGCGACCAAGATTTAACAACGATTTTTGTGCCACTAACTGGGTCGCTACCAGCACCACGAATAACCAAGCCGGATTTATCAACATGAATTTCGTCGCTAAGGTTAATTTCCCCTGCGGGAAGCTGAATCAAGGTAAGAGCATCGGGGTTATTAGGTACCATATTATCGATAATGGCTTGCAGAGCATAGGAGTCGTCTACTCCATCGTTACTATTAACACCATGTTGGGTGGCATCAATCACTAAATCAAATTGACTAGGTAGAGGCCCTCCTCCATTGTAGCCAGGTGCCGCTGATACCCACGAAGCCCCCACTAAGTAACTAAGCACCACTGTACCTGCCACTTTTTTCAATTTCATTTGAATCTCCTTATAGAAAGAAAACAGCGTTAAAATGCCAAAAAAGACCTTGGACTCTTACTACATACCACTTACCACTTACCACTAGAATCGTTAGCCACTTTGACTAATAAGAGGCGCCACTTACTTATAGCGGCCCTCATGTATTGATATCGTTTATAAAGAAAGGATGAGCGCATCTTCAATGATGCGCGTTGAATCTAGACTACTGAGCTAGTTTGTAACTTTATTGTTGATCTAGCGCTTTTTAGTAATAAGCTACCCACCGTAACAATCACCAAGCCACAGAACACAAAGGCCATACGTCCCCAAAATGGATTTGGTATCAGTACCATCGCACTCACAAGCGCACCAAATACCAAGATTAATTTGCCCAACATCTCACGCTGTTGGCGATCCATTTCGTCTTGACCTGCACCCTCAATCACTGGGGTATCTACATCATTCCAGAAAGCCGCTAGCTCTTTGCTACGCTCTGCTTTTGGCGCTTTGTAGAATTTAGTAGTAAGACAGAAGAACCCGCCTGTAATTACCAAGTGACCCACAATACCTAAGAGTACTTTTAAGTCTTTCGCTTCACGTCCAGTAAATGGCGATTCTAGATTTAACCAGTTATTTATCACTTCTGCCGTGAAGACAAAACTCACCAAGTAAGACACTATCATGCCCACAACCAAGGTGGCCCATGCCGCCCAATCTGGCGTTTTCTTGATAAACATACCAAAGAATAACGGCACCAAAATTGGCATTTGCAATAAGGTACTCACGTACATCATTGCATCAAATAGGCTTAAGCCTCGTAGGGAGTTGATGAACAGTGCCACCATAATAATCAGTACGCCAAATACCAGCGTCACTAGTTGGCTCACTCGCATTAACTTCTTATCATCTGCAGTTTTGTTGATGATAGGCGCATAGAAGTTACGTACAAATACGCCTGAGTTACGGTTTAAGCCTGAATCCATAGATGACATAGTGGCTGCAAAAACAGCAGACATTAGCAGCCCAACCATGCCTACTGGCATCGCTTTTTCAACAAAAACCAAGTACACCGCATCGGCCGCTTTTTTACCTAACTCTGCGGCATGCGCTGTCGCTGCATCAGGATAAATAACTGCGGTTACCCAAGGAGGTAGGAACCAAATCGCTGGACCCACTAGCATTAACACAAAGGCTAGTAAAGCGGCTTTACGCGCATTCACAGAGTCTTTAGCAGTTAAGAATCGATATGAGTCTTGCATGTTATTGATGTTTTGCAATTGCTTAACGAACATGAAGATAAACCAAGAGATAAACAGTAATGGGTAGTTCATCCCTGAGCCCATAATACTCTCTGCGGGGAATTGCTCAATTAAGTTCGATGGACCACCAATCTTCACTAATGCAGCCACCGCACACACAACCGTTACCGCCATGATAACGACCATTTGTACAAAATCTGAAGCTACTACACCCCATGCTCCACCAATCACCGAAATAAACAGAACAATTAAGCCTGTGGCAACAATGGTGGTTTCAATATCAATTTTAAATACTGCACTAACAAACAGCGCTAAACCATTTAACCAAATACCGGTGTAAACAATGCTTGTTGGCATGGTTGCCCAGGTAAAGACTTGTTCATTGGTTGTGCCAAAACGACGGCGTACCCCTTCGATAGGAGTCACCACCCGCATTTGGCGGAAGCGGTAAGAAAAGTACAACCAAGAAAGCAAAAAACCAAACGCATTGGCCATGAACACAACCATAATAGGGAAGCCATCCGTGAACGCTTTACCCGCTGCTCCTGTAAATGTCCAAGCACTAAACTGCGTCATAAATGCTGTGGAACCTACCATCCACCAAAGCATTTTGCCGCCCCCGCGGAAGTAGTCACTAGTAGAGCTACCAGCAAATCGTTTGAAGATGACCCCTATCGCTATCATGAAGATAAAATAGACGCCCACTACGAGCATATCGATATTCATCTTGAATTCCTTTTCATTTTAACAAGCATTTGAATTAATTTTTTAAAACAATGTTTCAATAATAGACAATAACTAGTCATATTAAAGGGAATTTAAGGGAATTTGTGATCTAGACGTTGCTAGTTTTTAGGAAAATAGATGTGTATCGCAGATAAAGTAGAAACACTAAATAGTCTTAAAGCATGCATTGGAATTCACAACATACTTAGTTAAAACAATAAGTTAAAACCATCTCCAAATATCATGTAAGCTAAGGAATTGCTTACTAAAAAACTATCAAGTTAATCAGTAAGCAAAGGAGGGAATTAAGGACAAAGCATTGCCTAAGCAATCACAGAGGCTACATTTCTAACTAAAGATGCGAGCTCATCCCAGCTTTGGTTATCAATGAGCTTGTTAGGAACCATCCATGTGCCACCACATGCTATTACACTAGATAAGGCCAAGTACTCTTTTACATTTTGTGGGTTTACCCCACCTGTTGGCATAAATTTAATCGGGTAAACGGCACTTAAAGCTTTTAGCATTCCAACTCCACCAGATGGTTCAGCAGGAAAAAACTTTAAGGTATCTAAGCCGAGTTCCATCGCTTGCTCTGCCAAGCTAGGGTTGTTAATGCCAGGAATAATGGGCATACCACGCTGTTGGCAATACCTTACCGTTGTAGGATTGAAACCAGGGCTAACCACAAAATCAACACCAGCATCAATTGCTTGATTAACCTGCTTAACATTTAATACGGTTCCAGCGCCTATCAGCATCTCGGGGTAAGCCTCACGCATCGCCATTATAGCGGCAACAGCCTGTTCCGTTCTAAAGGTCACCTCTGCACACGGGAGGCCATTTTCAATGAGTACCTCTGCAAGTTTTACTGCCTTTGATGCATCGTTGATAGCAATAACAGGTACCACCTTAATCTCACTCAAGCGTTGACTAATCGTTGCCATAAAAATCTTCCTTAAATTGTAGGCATAGCGTCGCGAGGTATTATCGCTCCGCGAAATTGTATAACGCTGCCTGCGAGAGCATGACCCGCTTTAGCAGCCTGAATAGGATCACCACCGCTAAGTCGTTTAGCCAAATAACCAGCACTAAATGAATCACCAGCCGCGGTAGTGTCGACAACATTTTCTACTAAGTTGGCTGCAACAGCTTGCAGCCCTTTATCAGTTACAACTAAACAAGCCTCTGCGCCACGTTTGACGACAATCTCTGTAACCCCAAATTGTTGGCTTCTAGCAATAGTTTGCTTTTCTGTTTCATCACCCCAGAGCATCACCTCGTCGTCGTAGGTCAACAATGCGACATCGGTAATAGTGAGAATGCGGCTATAACACTGTTGTGCTTCAGCACGATCACCCCACAATGTCGGGCGATAGTTATTATCAAACACCACTTTACTGCCTTTTTTTCTACAAATAGTTAGCGCATCAATTAGCTTTTGACGATATTCCTTAGGTAAAATGGCTAAGCTAATACCGCTCAAGTACAAGGTTTGATGTTTAGAAAGCTCGCTCGCTAACTGGCTGGGTTCTAGCCCATGCATCCAGTACTTTGCGGCAGAATCATTACGCCAATAGAAAAAACTACGCTCGCCATCATCACTGGTTTCAATGGCATAGATCCCCGGCAATTTATCCTCGGAGAGATACACCATATCAGTATTCAAGGCTTCGCCTTTCCAAGCATTAAGCATGGCTAAGCTAAACGGGTCACGCCCCAAGCCAGTGACATAAGAAGTGACAACACCGTTAGCTTTAGTTAATCGAGATAAATATACAGCCGTATTTAAAGTGTCACCGCCAAACCCTTGCTCTAAGTTACCCGACACTTTTTTAAGCTCTACCATACACTCGCCGATCACGGCTACACGACAACTTGGGGGCATTACAATTTCCTACTACCATTTAGAGAGTTAACCCAACACTCGCTTGATTACTGTGAGTTGCAGTTAATCGCTCGCCATCTATTTACAGCGAAACACAATCGAAGTCATCAAGCGAATAACACAGCCAGCCATAATATTGGCATTAATCTAAAATCGATCTGATATAGCTTTCTATTTCTGGTACCTGACAATGTTCAAAGAAGCATTGTTGAAAGCGCTCACCAGACACAGCTGTTTTAACTAAATCACGATCGATAGCTTGCAGTGCCTCTAAGTAATCATCCTTTATCACGGCAGCCTTAACTTGGTTAAGAATACCAGCATTGCGTTGCTGAGGTTCGGCGCGCTCAAGCGGGTAACCCATGCCACGCTCGCCAGTGGTGAATGCTTTCTCAAAAATATAACGAACATTGAGTTCAGCTCCCCACCCAAAACCTTTAGCAAAGGCCAACGCTAAAGCGTTCCCATTATTAATCTGGTTAAATAGAAAAGCATCTGAAGGATCCAAGCAGTAACCACAAACCACTCCAGGATGAATATTCAGGGACATCATGGCGCCTTGACCTGTACCACAACCGGTAACAATGAAATCAACAGCTTTTGAGTTAACTAAAATGCTCGCCATAATTCCAAGGTGAATATAGGTAAGATGGTGGTCGTTTTCATCGCTCATGCCTACATTAAATACCGCATACTCTAAAGGCTTTACCACGGTATTAAGCTGCTCAAGTACTGTTGCATTTTTAGCGGCTTGACTATTTTCCATCATCAACGCAATTTTCATATAGTTCTCCTGCACCAAACGATGCTCAAAAAGTTAAAATAATTAAACGAAATCTTTACGCATAGGGGTGAAGTTATCGATAAGAATACCCGCCTCTAAACAAACACAACCGTGTTCAACATTTGGCTCTTTGTACATAGTGTCACCCGCCTTCACCACCTTGGTTTCACCGCCAATTGTGAATTCAAACTCACCAGATAGTACGTAGGTTAACTGTTCATGAGGATGACTATGCATAGCCCCAATAGCACCTTTCTCAAAATGCACCTCTACGGCCATCATATTGTCGCTATGTGCCAAAATCTTACGTGAAACACCTTCGCCTAAGTCTTCTAATTCAATTTGATTATTGTAAACAAACATATTTATACCTATTAATTCGCTACGATCTTGGTGTGCTGTTCTCTGTATAAGCGGCAAATTGTCACGGTATTCATCATGATCACTGACATTTCTAACAATGTACCGCCGATTGAACCAACAAGGATGTTGTTGATTAACCAGCAACAGGCTCCCAGTAAAAAACCTATTCGTAACTTGATTCCTTTGAGTACAAACACCGAGTAAGTGCCAATAACCGTGCCAACTATTGGCCATAGCTGCCAAACATTATCAGCCAAGGCCAGCCCACTAACGACACTGATGGCAATGAATATAAAGGCGAACTTTTTCGATGAAAAATGTATAGCTGTTGCAGTTCTAACGGCCGAGAGCAATGCCCCTAAAGCCGAAACGATTGACCCCAACAACAAGTAATGCACAACATGATTGAGATTAAAGATGAGCATAACTACCTTCAGCCTCTTATCGTCTTTTTGATAAAAAGTAGAAAGACCTAGCACAAAACTAAGCAGGCCAAATGCTTGCGCAGTTATCTCTAAACTCATCATATGCACTCTACCTCTATGACTAGCGGGCTAACCAGCCGCCATCAACAGCGATGGTATAGCCATTAATATAATCAGCAGCTGCTGAAGCAAGAAAGACACATGGGCCAGCAACATCTTGAGGAGTACCCCAACGGTCGGCTGGAATGCGGTCAAGAATCGCATTGCTCCGCTCAGCGTCTTCACGTAAGGCCTGAGTATTATTGGTGGCCATGTAACCAGGAGCAATGGCATTAACATTAATGTCATACTGAGCCCACTCATTAGCCATCGCCCTAGTAATTCCCATCACTGCACTTTTAGATGCAGTATAAGAAGGTACGCGAACACCACCTTGGTAAGACAGCATTGATGCAATATTAATTATTTTTCCACCAGTACCCTGAGAAATAAACTGCTTAGCAACGGCTTGAGACATAAAGAAAACAGTTTTTGAATTAATATTCATCACGTCCTCCCAGTCTTGCTCTGAGAACTCAATCGCATCATTTCGGCGAATAATACCGGCGTTGTTAACTAAAATATCTATTTTGCCAAATTCAGTAATTGCCTTATCAATCACTAATGGAATATCTGTTTGTTGTAGCAGGTTTGCTCGCATATCAAAAAATGTATGACCTGCTGCACGCATCATTTCAATAGTTTCTGTAGGCTCAACATAATTAACGCCAACAACTTTACAACCCGCTTCAGCTAAACCAAGAGCCATACCTTGACCCAAGCCCGTATCACAACCGGTTACTATTGCTACTTTTCCTTGCAGATTAAATGACTCTAACACCATGTTTTTATCCTCACTGTGTTTTTAAAGCGGCGAATTTTAGTTTCGCTCACTGAATATAGTCATACAATAAAAGAAAGTCAGCACAGTTACAAATATTTTTGAAACATCATTTCAAAAATATTTGTAACTGTTGTTGTATTTGTGATTAGCCTCTTACTGTAATTCTATTTTTTTAAAAGACCTTTTCAAAATTTTTGAATTTTGCTATTCTGACTTGATAAATGAAATTTTTAGGGGAGATAGACTTGGACAAATCCACTCAACCTGAGGCCGTTTCATCGGTTCTTAAGGTGTTTAATATCCTTGAGATGTTAGGTGAACAAAAAGAAATAGGTGTATCAGAATTGTCACACCGCTTGATGATGTCCAAAGCAACCACTTATCGTTTTCTTCAAACGATGAAGATGCTTGGGTATGTCTCACAACAAGGCGAGGCAGATAAATACTCATTAACACTGAAATTATTTGAACTAGGTTCAAAGTCTCTCGAGTGGGTTGACTTAGTAAACATCGCTGAAAAAGAAATGCGTATTATATCCGACGAAACGAATGAAACGATTCACTTAGGGGCTCTTGACCAAGGCACTATCATATATGTTCACAAAATCGACTCTAGTTACGCACTAAGAATGCACTCTCGCGTTGGTCGCAGAAACCCACTCCACACCACAGCAATCGGTAAAGTTTTATTATCGAATCGCGAAGAAGACTTCATTCGTCATACATTTTCAGATGTGGAGTTTGTAAAAAGTACCCCTAACACCCTAGAAAATGTTGAGCAACTAATCGAAGAGTTGGCCAAAGTAAAACAACAACACTTTGGGGAAGATAACGAAGAACAAGAACCTGGCCTGCGCTGTATCGCGGCACCAGTATATGACCGCTTTGGCAATATTATCGCAGGCGTATCAATTTCTTTCCCCACTATTCGCTTTGATGAAGAAAAAAAATCTCACTACATTAAGCTGTTGCACTCAGCCGGAAGGAAAATCTCGGAGCAACTAGGGTTTAAGGACTACCCCATTCAATAATCTTAAAAGCAGCTTTAGAGCTGCTTTTTTTTGTGCTATAAGATTAATGAAACATCGTTTTATTAAATAGAATGTCCAAATGATTAACACACTATCTCCTAACATAAGCGCATTCATCAGCCATATTGACCCTTTCGACAAGTTGCCCAAACATACTGTTGACAGTTTAGTCAATGAGGTACAGGTAAGGTACTTAGCAAAGGGGGAAAGCATTGCATTTAGTGTTTTGTGCAAACAGCGCTTTCTTTACATAATACGTACAGGGGCAATTGAGCAACGCGCTCCCTCTGGCATACTAAAAGCGAAACTAGGTGAAGAAGACCAATTTGGCTTCACATTCTTAGAGCCACTGGCTAAAGCTGAAGATGGTTATCAAGCTAACGCCATTGAGGACTCGCTGCTGTACTTAATTCCCCATGAGCAGCTAAAACGTGTGTGTGAAGAGTATCCTGAATGCAAAGACTATTTTGCTGTACAAAGTAAAAATCGACTACTTAGTGCGATTAACTCCACGATAAAAAAAGAAGATACCGCACTGTTTTATCGCAATGTTAGTGAAGTCGCCAGCGAAAATATCACCATTGTCAGCGCAGACACCCCCATAAAAGACGTAGCTCGTCTTATGTGTGGTAAACAAGCAAGTTCATGCGCAGTAATTATGCGGGAACATGAAATTGTAGGCATGATGACAGACCGAGACATGACTAAAAATGTCATCGCGGCAGATATAGATACGAATGAAGCGATTTCTTTAGTTATGAATAAACACCCCACCTTGATTCAAAGTGATGAAAAAATCATTCATGCTATTTCCCTAATGTTGCAATACAATATTCGCTGCTTACCGGTGCTTACCGGTAAACAAGTCACTGGCTTACTGACTACCTCACACCTTGTTCATAACCATAAAACTCAATCACTTTTCCTGATCGAAAAAATTAAATATACAAGGTCTATAGAAGGGCTTGCTAGCTTGAAAGGGGAAAAACAATCCATCTTTCAAGCATTGGTTGAAAGCGGGGTGAGTGCTGAAGTTCAAGGGCATGTGATGTCTATGATTATGGATGCCTTTACTCGCCGAATAATTCAACTAACTGAAGATGTACTGGGAGCAGCCCCTTGCCCTTATGCCTGGTTGGTAGCCGGATCGCATGCCCGTAATGAAGTTCACTTATTATCCGATCAAGACAGTGCCATTGTTATTGCTGATGAAGCAAGCGAAGAAGACCGCATTTACTTCCTGCACCTCGCAATGAAAGTGTGTAACGGCCTACATGCCTGTGGTTATCCACTGTGTAGCGGAAAGTTTATGGCGGCGACACCTAGTTGGTGCCAAAAAATCTCATGCTGGAAAGACTACTACCGAAAGTGGGTGAAAAGCCCAGAATACAACCAACTATTGAATATCAGTGTATTTCTCGAAATTCGCTCAATTTATGGCGATCCAACACTTGTAGAGTCAATACACCAAGCTATGCACCAACACATACAAAACCACCCAGGTTTTCTAGTCGCGTTAGTCAAGGACGCGATTACCATTAATCCTCCATTAGGCATCTTTAATAGTTTGGTATTAGAAAGAGGCGGTGAACATTCAAACACCCTTAACATAAAAAAATATGCTTTAAACCTGATTATTGATTTAGCCAGAATCTTCAGTTTAAAAGTGCAAGGTTCACTAACTGGAACCGAAGAACGCTTTCGTTATGCCGCCGAAAAAGGAAGCTTATCGCAGGATAGTTGCGATAACATCATTCAAGCCTACCGCTTTATTTCACAAGTAAGATTTCGCCACCAGCTGAATGCACTAAAAAATGGAGGACTGCCTGACAATCACATATCTCCGTCTGAGTTTTCTAGCTTCGAACGTAAACACCTTAAAGAAGCTTTCAAAATTATCAGTCAATTGCAAGATGTCGCCAAACTAAAATTTCTAGCTGGTATCTAAGAGACAATGAAGTGGTTTAAGCATTCATCTCAACCGCCAATGGAGCAACTAAGACGATCACTCACCCCCTCCGCGGTTTGGAGTAAGAGTGTTCAACAATATATGGCAACGCCTTTGGCTGATTTATCAGTGCCAATATCTCAGTTAGAGTTTGTGGCACTGGACATCGAGACTACCGGTTTAGATTTTAGTAAGGACAAAATGCTGTCGATCGGAACAGTTAACTTCAACACAGAGTCGATTAACCTAGCAACGGCCAGTGAAACTTTCATTTGTAATCAACAGGTCGTGCAAGCCAAAACAGCAGAAGTAAACGGAATAACCTCCAATCAACTCGACAAAGGACAACCGCTAGACTTGGCAATAGACAAGCTACTTAATACCATTCGCGGTAAAGTCGTTCTTGCCCACAACGCTGTTATTGAAAAAGGCTTTCTAAAAAAATACTTTTTGGAACGCTATCAGCTATCTGAGCTTCCTTGTCATTATTTCGACACTTTAGAAATAGAGAAAAAATATAGTTTTGCGGGGCGCACTAGGCTTCACTCTAGTTATTACCTCGGCGACTTGAGGAATCATTATAAGCTACCAGAATACTCAGCTCACTCGGCGGCAATCGATGCCCTATCATGTGCTGAGCTATTTATAGTTCAAATAAAAAAATTAAAATTAGAACAATACGGCGCTTCTATTAAACTACTCAAAAGCTAACAATCAATACCTCAGCGTTCTTATCAACCCCCTGAATTACACATTATTCCTAAATCTAGATGTGTGAATACATTATAAAACAGTCAAAAAACCGCTAAAAATAATACTCTGTCTTTACTGCACCACTTTGTCACCCTCTATTTCAACCCTTCTTCATATATGAATTTTCGATATCGTTTACTAGATCACTTTTTTGAAACACCTTTTCATTATAATCAGTACAACAGTTCATAAGGAGAAAGGCATGAAAAAAACATTAATGTTAATCACTATGCTTAGTGCACTAAATGTTTCTCAAGGATTTGCAGAGAACACGAAATTCATCACTTACGACAGCGCAGCTCTCGAGTACAACAAAGACAACCTCAACAATAAAGCTGAGGCTTTGTCCACATTAATAGCTAAAGCAGATAAAGCGCTTAAAGCCGACATAGACCCTGTTACCAACAAAACTCTTCTTCCCGCTAGTGGAGACCCACACGATTATTTTAGCTTTGGACCATACTGGTGGCCGAATCCGGATACAAAAGATGGGCTGCCCTACATTCGCCGTGATGGCGAGTACAACATGGCTACAAAAACAGCGGCCACCGACAAACAGCGATTTATTCGCTTCACAAAAGATGTAACTAACCTTGGTTTGGCATATTACTTCACTGGCAAAAACGACTATGCCAGCAAAGCGATTGATCAGCTAAAAGCATGGTTTATTGATCAAGAAACTCGCATGAATCCAAACTTGAATCATGCTCAGGCGATTCCTGGAATTGTAGACGGGCGCGGCATTGGGATCATTGATAGCCGACTGCTAATTGGCGTGGTAGATAGTGTAGAGATACTAAAAGCACAGTTAACAAGCGAACAATACACTGCAATTAATAACTGGTTTAAAGAATTCAACACTTGGTTAATCACCAGCAATAACGGCTTTGAAGAGGATAACTGGCATAACAATCACGGTACCTGGTACGACGCTCAAGTTGTCGCTTTTGCGATATTTACCGGTGACTTAGATACTGCTAAGAAGCGACTTAGAGTCACACAAATGCGAAGAATTGGAACTCAATTCAACATGCACGGCCAACAACACGCAGAATTAGAGCGCACCAAGCCTTGGCACTATTCAAACTTCAATTTGCAAGCCTATAGCTTGTTGGGCCATTACGGCGATGTAGTTGGTATAGATGTTTGGAATTATGAAGTAGACAAACACTCACTTAAAAAAGGTTATCAGTACGTAGCTAAATACACCATAGCCCCTGAGGAGTGGGACTATAAAGAGCTAAAAGGATTTCAAGCCTCCAAAGCCTACACCAATATGCTTTATGCAAATAAAGCCTATAACGACCCTATTTTTTCAGACGCTATTAGCGAACTGAAAAAAGACAAAGCCAATCAGAAAAACATCCAAAATTTATTATTTAAATAACCAATAAATATAAATCGTACAAGGAAAGCACAGTATGAAAATCAAACAAATAGCACTAATCACTACCCTATTATTATCGGCAGGTTCCGTGTCTGCAGCTTCATTAGACTTTCGTCAGGAATATAAACACGATACTGAAAAATACGCTAGTCGTATTAAGTTAGGTGCTGGTGTAGGTAATTATTATTTTGGGGTAGAGGCCATGCAACATGGCCATATTTTTTCTGACTGGGAGTCAAAGGGGAATGAATTTGACTTTGGCTATAAATACAAAATAGATGAGAAATGGATGCTAATCCCAGGCATGCCAATTACCTTTTTCCCAGGTCACGTAACGTTTAAACCTCAGCTTCGTGTTCAATACAAATTTGATTCTGGTTTAACAGCAAAATTACGTTACCGCCATGAGTTTCGCCGCTTTACGGATGAGAAGGACAAAAGCGGAGAACAAAAAAGTAAAATTACCGCAAACCTAAACTATAACTACAACTACTTCCAATTTGGCTTGGAAGGTAACTTTGAAAAGGGCCTAGATGACCAAGTACTTTTTGACAACGATGATACGAATTGGGATCTACTTTTCCAAATTGGCTATAAAGGCAAAGATTGGAATCTTCGCCCATACGCAGAATTTGGTAATGTTTCAGTATCATCAAAAAGCAGCGACCGTCAACTAAGAAGCCGTGTAGGCATCACCTACAGCTTCTAAGCAACAACTCCCCTCGTTACTAACCAGTACGATTGTACTGGTTAGTTCCCAAACATCGATTTATTTGAGTGAATCTAAGTAATCCGCCCATTTCTGCATCATTTTTTTTCGCTTCTTCAAATACAATGCACGGTTATAAGCTCTGGAAGTAGCCGAGCCGATTAGATGAGCAAGTTGCACTTCAACAACGTCATGTTTCCACCCCTGCTCGTGCAGTAATGTTGATGCTGTACTTCTAAAACCATGCGCAGAGATAACATCGGCTGAGTAACCTAAAGACCGAAGCCTATTTGTCATTACGTTTTTACTCATTGGCTTATTGCCATCCCTCTCACTAGGAAACACAAATTCAGAGTATCCAGTGACAAGCCTTATACTCTTAAGTTGCTCAACCACTTGCGTGGCTAATGGCACCAAATGCTCTCTCCCTCGCTTCATATTTTCAGCCGGGATCCGGATAATTTTGTTTTCAAAATCTATATACGACCACTTTAAATGTCGAATTTCCTTTGGCCTTAAAAATAACCTTGGAATCAGACGTAATGCTTCTATCGTGCAATAACCGCTAGAACGATCGCTGTCGATATCCCTGATGAGAGCACCTAGTTCATTCTCGTTTGTTATAGCGGCTTGATGTTTGACTTTGGGTAAAGGTGCGATGATATCTCTTAGTGATAACCCCTGAGCAGGATTACTTCGAATCAAACGATGAGCTAAAGCGTGAGCGAATACTCGATTAACTACAGATAAAATGGTCGGAGCTTTCTTTGGAGCTCCTGAGGCTTCAATCGAAAGCATCAATTCGGTGATGTGCCCAGCATCAACTTCTTCTATGGCTAATTGGCATATCTCTTTTGCATCTCGGGTTAGCCAACGCTTTATTCTATTAGCATGCTCTTCGGACCATGCTTCTCTTTGTTTTTCCCACCATTGTAAAGCAACCCACTCAAACGTTTTTTCGGGTGAGCTATGCTTCTTTTTCGCTTTACGTCTTTCGTCCATGGGGTTAATACCCTGAGCGAGCATTAGGTGAGCATCTTTAGCTAAGCTCCTTGCTTCAACTAAACTGACATTGGGGTACTTTCCCAAAGCCATTTCTTGGTGTTTGTTAGCGAATTTGAAACGCAAGCGCCAAAGCTTAGAACCACTAGACTTAACCAACAAAAACAATCCATTAGCATCATATTTTTTAGAGCTAGACTTACCTTCTGGGCAAGATATTGACTTAATTTCTAAAGCAGTTAAGGCCATAAGGTGGGGTACTTTTGGGGTATAAAGTGGGGTATTTACAAAAATATAGCAAATAAATTGAAGTCCTACTATAGACGATACCCCACTTTGTACCCCACCAATTTTGACGCTTTATGAAATAGTATGATACTAACTGAATATCTAAAGGAATAAAAAAAGCCCGTAAAGCAATACCTTACGGGCTTTAAGAAACTTTATGAGTTTCTATGAATAGCTGGAGCGATGATTACATCATGCCGCCCATACCACCCATGCCGCCCATGCCGCCCATATCTGGAGCGCCACCAGCAGCTTTATCTTCTGGCTTGTCGGTGATCATACATTCGGTAGTGATCATCAAACCAGCAACAGAGCCAGCAAACTGTAGTGCTGAACGGGTTACTTTAGTTGGGTCAAGAATACCCATCTCTAGCATGTCACCGTATACGCTAGTGCCAGCGTTGTAACCGAAGTTAGCTTCACCTTCTTTCACTTTGTTAGCCACTACAGACGCTTCGTCACCTGCGTTAGTTACGATTTGACGAAGTGGAGCTTCCATAGCGCGAAGTGCTAAGCGAATACCTACATTTTGGTCTTCGTTGTCACCTTCTAGGCCAGCAACTTTAGCTGCAGCGCGAACTAGAGCAACACCACCGCCCGCCACAACGCCTTCTTCTACCGCTGCGCGAGTAGCGTGAAGAGCATCTTCTACGCGGTCTTTCTTCTCTTTCATTTCAACTTCAGTGGCAGCACCAACTTTAATTACTGCTACACCGCCAGCTAATTTAGCTACACGCTCTTGAAGTTTTTCTTTGTCGTAGTCTGAAGAAGTATCTTCGATTTGCTGGCGAATTTGAGCAACACGGCCTTGAATCGCAGCTTCTTCACCAACACCATCAATGATAGTTGTGTTGTCTTTAGAGATAACCACGCGCTTCGCGCTACCTAAATCTTCTAAAGTAGCTTTTTCTAGCTCTAGGCCAACTTCTTCAGAAATAACAGTACCGTTAGTTAGAATAGCAATGTCTTGTAACATCGCTTTACGACGGTCACCAAAGCCTGGGGCTTTAACAGCAGATACTTTAACAATACCGCGCATGTTGTTAACTACCAAAGTAGCTAACGCTTCACCTTCTAGGTCTTCAGCAATGATAAGTAATGGCTTACCCGCTTTAGCTAGTGCTTCTAATAAAGGAAGCAATTCGCGAATGTTAGAGATTTTTTTGTCAGCCAATAGAATGAACGGGTTGTCTAGTTCAACGGTGCCGCTTTCTTGGTTGGTGATAAAGTATGGAGATAGGTAACCGCGATCAAACTGCATACCTTCAACTACGTCTAACTCATCAGTTAGCGCTTGGCCTTCTTCTACAGTAATTACGCCTTCTTTACCTACTTTTTCCATTGCTTCAGCAATGATGTTACCAACAGTAGTATCAGAGTTAGCAGAGATAGTACCTACTTGGGCAATCGCTTTAGTATCTGCACAAGGAGCAGACAAACCTTTTAGTTCTTCTACTGCTGCTACAACGGCTTTATCGATGCCGCGCTTAAGATCCATTGGGTTCATGCCAGCTGCAACGGCTTTTAGGCCTTCGTTTACAATGGCTTGAGCCAATACTGTAGCAGTAGTGGTACCGTCACCGGCAGCATCGTTGGCTTGAGAAGCAACTTCTTTCACCATTTGTGCGCCCATGTTTTCGAACTTGTCTTCTAGTTCGATCTCTTTAGCTACCGAAACACCATCTTTAGTGATAGTTGGTGCGCCAAAAGATTTGTCTAGCACTACGTTACGGCCTTTAGGACCTAGTGTAACTTTAACTGCGTCTGCTAGTACGTTTACACCCGCTAGCATTTTGCTGCGAGAATCATTTCCAAAAATTACGTCTTTAGCTGCCATGATACCTTTCCTAATATTCGTTCAGCTTTTTCTTAACCAGAAAAAAAGGGAGATTATTCTACAATTGCTAGAATGTCTGACTCAGACATGATCAGCACTTCTTCGCCGTCAACTTTTTCAGTTTTAACGCCGTAGCCTTCGTTGAATACAACAGTGTCACCAACTTTTACGTCTAAGGCTTGGATTTCACCATTGTCAAGCATACGACCTTTGCCTACAGCAAGTACTTCACCACGAGTCGACTTTTCAGCCGCAGAGCCAGTAAGCACGATGCCACCAGCTGATTTACTCTCTTGGTCTTTACGTTTGATGATAACGCGGTCATGCAACGGACGGATGTTCATTGCTATCTCTCCTTAAATAAAACAATCGTGTTTTGTCTATGAAAATGCAGCCAAGGGCTACAAAGCTTTAATGTTGAATTTAAGATGGGGGCGTAAACGCTGCATACAAGGGTTGCTAGCAATTTTTTTTTGGTTTTTTGTCTTAAAAACTTGGCCAATATCAAAATGAAAACATTTTCAGTAACAAATTTTACAAAAAACACTTGAACCCAGATAAAAATTTGAGCAGGATCACAACGACTGGTCGTACTAGACAGTTATACCAACAATTGGATAACAAACAGATAACAAGTTGTTGGTTTTATTTGGTGTAACAGCGGGAGCACTTGATTATGCAGCAAATCTACATTGCATTTGAGCGTTTAAGTGGTTTTCTAAGCAAAGAGAAAACTGTTTACTTACCTTTTCAAGGTAGCGTTAAAGAAGCCGAAGAGCATCTACGTTCCGACGAGTTTGATTCGTTTTTGTCTACCAGCAAAGGCTTGAATCCTCGAGTGGTAACACAAAGGCACTAATTGCCATAGCAACAATTATCGATAAAAAAAGAAGGGCTATTGCCCTTCTTTTTTTATAACCGTATTTTGCTATTGGTCATCTTTTCTTTCGAACTCACCCTCAATGGTGCTGCCTGGCTTATTATCAACCTTGCCGCTAGGTGGATTGGCGTCTTTCACATTGCCCTCCCCAGGAGTTTGAAAACGCATAGACTGCATTTTTAAGGCCTGAGATTTTAACACTCGAGCAGCCAATAGGGCTCGTAGTGGCGGTAGTAAAATAAGCAAACCGAAGAAATCAGTAATAAAGCCTGGCATCACTAACATTGCACCTGCAATGATTAGCATTAGACCTTCAATCATTTGTTGAGCAGGGGTTTCTCCTCGCTCCATTGCCGAACGCGCCTGAAAAGCGGTTTGTAATCCTTGGCTACGAACTAGAGATGCACCAACCAATGCAGTAAGAATGGTTAAGGCAATTGCGCTTAACGCGCCCATCTGGCTGCCCACCTGAATTAACACATAAATCTCTGCGTAAGACAGGCCAGCAAACAATAAAAATACATATAAAAACAAGGCGTAGTTCCTCAAAGTCATGGAGAAGCTGAAAATCTGCTTCACCTTAAGGGTAAAATATGAGGGCAGTTGGAGCAAATTTAAAGGCTTATGCTCAATAAACCAGCAAACAACAGCACATTTCGCTTATTTAATGGCGCTTCAATAGCTACTTTCTACACTCAAAGTGACATCTGCTTACCAGAGGCTCAATATGGAAACCGCTTGCTATTTAGTTCTCACCACTTTTGATAATGTAGATGCTGCTCAGCACTTTGCGCAGCAGCTTGTAGAAAAAAAATTGGCGGCTTGTGTTAATATTTTGCCGCAAGTCAGGTCTATTTATCGCTGGCAAGACAATATTGAATCCAGTAGTGAGGTACAGCTGCAAATTAAAACCAATTTGCGCTGCTTACATTCCTTACAGTGTTATTTTAAACAGCATCATCCCTATGATTGCCCAGAATTTATTGCGCTACCCATTGAACAAGGAGCGAGTGACTACCTGAAATGGCTAAACGATTCTTTACAATAGTATTTTTGCTCTGCTTGAGCTTACCGAGTATTGCCGACAACCTACTCGACCAACTGCCCGGCCTAAAGGCCTCTCCTAGTTCTAATGCAAATGAATTCTTACCTGTAGATAGCGCTTTTGCCTTCAACTTTATTGAGCAAGACGGAGCGCTGCACCTTAGTTGGCAAGTTGCCGAGCAATACTATCTTTACCAAGCTCAGTTTAAAGTTGTTGCAGACGGCCAGTCGATTGATCTAAGCAAGCTACTGCCACAAGGCAAGCTATATAACGATGCTTACTTTGGTGAAGTGTTTATTTACCCGCAAGATGTCTCTTTCTCTGTGCCGCTTAGTGAGTTAAATCAAGCCAACAATATTCAGGTCACTTATCAAGGCTGTGCCGAAGCCGGTTTATGCTATCCGCCAGAAACCAAGCAAGCTTTTCTTTCACAATCTTCAGCTGCTAATGCTGCAACAGAAGAGCTCAGTGCAAAAACAACAGCACCAATTGTAAACAACGAAGGCTCGGTGCCCATTAGCCAACAATGGGTGCTAGCCGATCGCCTCACCAACAACAATATTTGGCTAAATGTATTGCTGTTTTTTGTATTAGGCATTGGACTCGCTTTTACGCCTTGTGTATTTCCCATGTATCCCATTCTTACCGGCATTATTGCCGGTGCAGGTAAACAGCTAAGCACTAAGCGCGCTTTTAGTTTATCGATGGCCTACGTGCAAGGTATGGCGGCTACCTTTACCGCCTTAGGCTTAGTGGTGGCCAGTGCAGGACTACAGTTTCAAGCTGCGCTGCAACACCCAATCATATTAGGCGGCTTAGCCGTGCTCTTTGTGGTGCTAGCGCTGTCGATGTTTGGCTTATTTAACCTACAACTGCCCAGCAGCCTGCAGCAAAAGCTAAATAGTTTAAGTAACCAGCAGCAGGCTGGTTCGTTATCTGGTGCTGCCATTATGGGCATGATATCTGGCCTAGTCGCCTCGCCTTGCACCGCCGCCCCACTCTCTGGAGTACTTATTTACGTAGCGCAAAGTGGCGATCTCGCCTTAGGCGCGATTACCCTATACAGCTTGAGTTTAGGTATGGGCTTACCCTTGTTACTGTTAGGCGCGAGCAGCGGTCGTTTACTGCCAAAAGCCGGTGCGTGGATGAACCACGTAAAAACCTTCTTCGGGGTAATGCTGCTTGCGGTTGCCATTTTAATGCTAGAGCGTTTTTTGTCTGGCGAAGCGATTCGCATGCTGTGGGCTGCCTTAGTTATTGGCGCCAGTGGTTATTACTATCATCAAAACCGCTTAGCCCTATTAAGTGGCTGGCAAACCTTTAGACAGCTATTGCTACTAGCTGTAATGGCAATCAGCTTATTGTGGGCCGCCCAACCATGGTTTGCACCAGCGCCAGCCCAGCAGCAGGGAGAGTTTATTCAGGTCGCCAACTTAGAGGAAATGCAGCAACAATTGCAATTGGCCGCCAAGCAAGGCAAACCTGCTTTGGTGGATTTTTATGCAGACTGGTGCACCGCCTGTAAAGATTTTGAGAACAAGACTTTTCACGCTCCGCAAGTTTCAGCCAAGCTGGATAAGATGGTGTTAATCCAAGCTGATGTTACTCAAACTAATGCCACTGCGATTAAGCTGCTCAATCATTATGAAGTGCTAGGTTTGCCCACCATCTTATTATTTGACCAACAGGGTGAAGAGTTAAAACAAGCCCGAGTCACTGGGTTCATGAACGCCGAAGCCTTTAGTGCTCACCTTATTTTGAACGGACTATAAGTCATAAAAAAGCCACCTTCGGGTGGCTTTCTGTTAGGGTCTGTTGATCTTTGGTGTTGAAATTTTGTTCAAGATAAGCGGGCTTTAATCGCGGCGAGCACTTAGAAGCCTAGTGGGCTAAGCAAGAAGTGCTTAACAAAGAGTAAAGTTCGCTTATCCGAACCCTTCAGGCAGCATTTCTTAGCCATTTATTCAGCGTTAGCGAGTGATTATTAAGACCACTTAACTGCACACTCACTGCCTTGCCTAAATGGCTAATAAATTGCTGCAAAATCCATCAGCAAAGATCAACAGACCCTAGTCATTAGTGCGAGTGAAGCTTAGGCAAATTTAAAACCTTGCACTAAGTCTACCTGCTCTTTAGCTACCGATTCCAACTCATCACTCAAGCGATTTAGCTCTGTCACCACCGTGAGGTTTTGCTGAGCAGCGCTAGAGATGGTTTCCATACTGCAAGACACATCAACACTGGTGGTTTGCTGTTGGTTAGTCGCCACACTAATCTCTTCGTTAAGCAGCGATAAATGCTCAATGTGGCTGGCAATATCACCAATTTTTTGGTTAATCGCATTCACGTTACTCGCATTTAGCTCCATGCTCTTATTACACTGTTCTATTTCTTTTACGGCTAGTTCAGTGTCTTGCTGCAAGCCACCGATCATAGTTTGAATTTCAGTGGTTGATGAAGCAGTGCGTTGTGCTAATTGACGAACTTCATCAGCCACTACCGCAAAACCGCGGCCTTGCTCCCCCGCACGCGCTGCTTCAATGGCAGCGTTTAGTGCTAATAAGTTGGTTTGTTGGGTGATACCTTCAATTACTTCTAAAATCCCGAAGATGGCGTTACTGCTTTCACTGACATGTTTAACTCTATCGGTTGAACTAGCAATATTAGCTGCCAAAGCTTGGTTATTTTCTAAAGCTTCTTCTGTAAGGCGCACGCCATCTTGAGTGCTATCGCTAATCTCGCGCATCCCTTGAGCAGCAGACTCTGCACGCCGCGCTACATCTTGAATAGCTTGCTCCATTTCAGTCATGGCTGCCGAAACCGTAATACATTGGCTACGCTGCTCATCTAGCTGTTTCATTATATCGCTACCGTGCTGACGATTTACCGTAGACGCTTGCCCTAGTGCTTCACTCTTGTCACGCAAGCCCGTTACCGTGTCACGTTGCTGGTCAATCACTTGGTTTAGTTGCTTGCTTAACATGCCAAACTCGTTACCACTTTGGTACTGGCAACGTTGGCTTAAATCACCATCAGCTAAGTGTTTAAGAGTATTAATCAATTGTTTTAACGGTGTTCTAATCAGCTGCTGGATAATTAGACCCATAGCGATACAGAATAGAATTGTAAGCGGTATGACTACAGCCCCGCTATTAATTAACGTGGAAATACTACCGGATGCTTCTTCAATTTGCTGCTCGGTGGCACTTCGACTCTCTGCTGTAAGCGCACTTAGGTTACTATTCACATCTTGCAATTGTTGAGTAATTGAAGCCTTGAGCTTCATTAGTTTGTTTTGTTTAATCAGATATTGCTGATATTGACCCAATAGGCCACCAAACGCGGTTACTTCATCAAGTAGCCAAGGAATCTGCGTTACCAGCTCATGCTCACCTTGAACGCCTTTCAGCTCTTTATCCACCACTAGGTCACCAAAGTCTTCTTCCACATAAGTTTTGGTTTCAGTATTACTGGTGATCACTTGTCCAACTTCTCGCGGGTCAGTGGAATTGAGTACATTAATGGTAGCCAACTGCATTGCCGATAGATCAGCGCTCACTGAATCAAGTAATACTTTAAGCATATTAGGGTCCGCTTCATCAAACAGCTGCCCTAATAACAAATTAATACGTAAGGAAATGCCTTGGAAAGTAGCAGTCCGTTCAGACAAAGATGTACCGCTCGAAATAACATCTTGGTGCAACTCAATGAGATATTCGGCGTCTTCAAATAACAGTTCATTTTGTTGCTGAACGAGGCTAAAGCTTTCACTTTCTACGCCATTCTCCGCCAACCAATTGACTAATACTTGCTCCGCAACTTTGTAGTCAGCAACCCGCTGATGGTATTGCTCAATAAGTTGATTCACCTGTTGTGCGTTGCGCTCTTGAATAGTGTTATTTAACACGCGTTCTACCGCAGTTAAACTACGATCAAGCTGGTTCGTATGCCCCATTAAAGGGAAAGCTTGAGTGGTAACTTCACCCATTGTGTTTTCGGCTTGTTGCATTTGTTTCCACGCAACTACACCCAGCACCAGCAATACGATACATAGCATTGAAAATGTCGCCAGAATTAACTGAGTAATGGACAATTTTTTATGTACTAGCATCTTTATCTCACTTCTTTTATTAGTTCACTTCCGTATGTAAGCGCTTACATGATAACCGTGCGACTAACAGCCAAAGATTATGTTTTCATGATATTTAGTTACGAAAACACGTTTTCGAGAGCTGTTCGATCTTTATGTTAAGGTTAATAATATGTTACTGATTAAAAGGGTGATTTGGCTCATAAAAGCAAAGCCGACAAGGCCTGAGTCGTGGCATAATGCACATTCTAGTTATGAAATAAAATTAGTTTTGGCTTGCTATACAGAATCGCCGTAGCCGAGTAAGCTAAACACTTAGCGTAACAACGAGCTCAGTATGCAACTTGGAAAAATTAACTTAAACTTACTCAGTGCATTGTATTATTTACTGCAAGAGCAGAGTGTTACTCGAGCTGCAGAAAAAATGCACTTGAGCCAATCGGCCATGAGTAAACATTTGGCTAAATTACGCGAAATATTTGGCGATCCTTTGTTGGTAAGAGTGAAAGGGCAATTACAAGCCACCCCTAAAGGAATTGAGCTAAAAGCCCAAGTTGCGCCATTGTTAGATTCTGTAGAAAACCTGCTTCATCAACAAGCTTTTGAACCTAGCTTGTGTCAGCGCACCTTTACCATTGCCACCTCTGATTACGTAAGTGAACACTTACTGCCAAAAGTTCTCGGTGACATCTACCAGCAAGCGCCTCAGCTAAATATTGAGCTTTGTAACTGGGATCATACCACCAATAGGCTATTACACAGTGGCGAAGTAGACCTAGGCATGACACTGCCCCCCCGGGATAGCACCGAGCTACACGCTACAACCTTAGGCACCGATCACTTAGTGTGTTTAATGCACCAGCAACACCCTTATTTAACGATAGCGCACCCCAGCATGAGCGACTACTGCCGCTATCCGCACGCCATCATTACTACCGGTGCAGACAAAAACAGCCATATTGATCGCCACCTTAGCCAGCAAGGTTTACAGCGCCAAATTCAATTTCGCGCCTCTTCCTACCCTGCCACGGTACAAATTCTCAGTGAGACAAGATTCATTCTTACCTTGCCCGCAAAAATCGCCAAACAACTGCTTAAACAGCGCCCTTTAGCAATGGTTGCTTTGCCCTTTGAGGTAAGCCCTTTTGAATACTCGTTGATTTGGCATCACCGTAACCACCATGACCCCGCTCATGCCTGGTTTAGGCAGCAAATCCACCGAGCGATGACTTAAGCATGTAAGCGCTTACTAGAGCTGCTAGCTTTTTTTCCAACAGCCAAAATTACTCTAGCTAAGCAGTGAACAGGCACTAGGCTTCGCTTCAACGCATTGCTGTTTGCCGCTTAAAAAACTAACTAGTGGAGAAATAAACAGGGTAATCCAAGCAGCAAACAGAAGGGCTAGACCACTTTAGCTTATTAAAAACTGCCCATGTTATTGCCGAGACGGTAAGTTTTATTGGAAATCAAAGCCACTAAGTGCAAACTCACATAGGAAGCAAAGGCTAAATACTTTATGCTCGAGTTAAAAGTATTAACCAAGAAACCTGCTCGTGGCACAACTAGTCCCTTCAAATTGCCCTGGCTGCGGAGCCTCAGTCGGCTGCACAGCTAATGAACAATGTTGGTGTATGAACATGCCAGCTATTTTGCCAGTAAGCGCAGATCTCAATGAGCGGGCATGTCTTTGTCAAACATGCTTATCCAAAAAACTGGCCGAGCAATTAACGCTGTTGATAGCCAATACGCCTCATCATGAACTATTAGAATTAGCTGCGCGCTACCGAACACCAGCTAACCAGCGAGCAGCCTTGCAAGAACATCTAGACTTCAGCATGGAAGATGGCTTGATGGTTTTTAGCGCTTGGTATCACTTAAAGCGAGGCAACTGCTGCGGTAATGGCTGCCGACATTGCCCTTACCCGGCAAACACTCAAACCAGCCCAGCAGCAAACAGCTCTTAAGCCAAGGTGTTTACTTGCTTAGTAAAGGCTTTATTAGCAAAGCCATAGGCTAAGCGAGTTAGCCCCCAGAAGATGAGCAATACAACGGCAATAATTGCATAAAGTGCGTGCAGGTCAATCGACAGTTCAAACAATAAAGCCGCTAGCTCGGCTTGCACATCGAGCCAGGCGATAACGCCATAAATCTCGTAAAACGAATAGGCAAATACCGCTAATAGCTCTGCTACGGAGATAAACACCGACGCAAGCCACGACCAGAAGCTCAAGTAGCGTAGCTCAGCACGCATAAGTGCCCGTTGATGGTCCTTCACAAACAACTGCACCGCAATTGAGGCCGACAACATAAGGACAATGATGCCCAAAAAACTATTAGACTCTAAATCCAACCACGACACTACGGTGCCAAAAACTAAGGAACTGGCTAAATAAACCAGTGCGAACCACATTAGGTACTTGTTAAGTGATACTTCAGCCGTTTGCATGCTCTTCCTTTAACCTTACTGCCTAAACTACCCGCGCATATTAACACTAAGACGACAAAATTTAGCATTAGCCCAAACACTTCTACTTACGCAATATCAATTTAATCTGCGCTGAGAGATTCCAGCTCACAGTTTTAAATGATTGGCCAACACTGCATTCCACAATGGAATATACAACATATCTAAAATTCTATATTTATAGTCAGTAGTACCTTCTACACTAGCCGCAGTTTTTAAATCTCATTACTTTTCAGGGATGAACGCGTGTTAGAAGCATTAAGCGCACTTTTATTAATCAATTTGTTGGGTATGTTAAGCCCGGGCCCAGACATGGTAATGGTGTTGCGCCATGCCAGCAGCGGAAAACGCCAAGCTGCATTGTGTGTAGTGGGCGTATTGCTAGGCTTTAGTATCCATATCGCGCTAGCCATTGGCGGCTTATCTATCATCATTAAACAATCTCCTTTATTGTTTGAAATCCTGCGTTGGGGCGGTGCAGGCTTTTTGGTATTCCTAGGCCTAAGAACCTTGTTTAGTCGCTCCGAGCTGATTGAACTCGCCAGCCAAGGCAAACCTAAGCGCGCAAAAAAAGTGGTGCTAAGCGGCATTGCATGTAACTTACTCAACCCAAAAATTTTAGTTTTTGTAGTAAGTGTATTTAGTCAGTTTATTGGTAGCGAAACACTACTTAGCGAAAAGCTGATACTCGGGGCAGCCTTGTTACTAGAAACCGCATTACTGTGGTACTTATTAGTGCGCATTTTGTCGCATCATAAAGTGCAAATTCAGCTACAGCGCTACCAACAATGGGTGAATAGATTTAGCGGCACAACCCTACTTGGAATGGGAACTTTGCTCGGCCTTCACAGTTAAGCCCTCTGCAAATTGAAACCCGCAAGGCTTGGTGCTATGGTCAAAAAAAAGGCAGATGAATCATGGTTATGGAAGATACCTACAAGATCATTATCGCTGATGACCACCCCTTGTTTCGTAGTGCTCTTCAGCAGGCAGTACAAACTGCCGTTCCCGATGCTCAGTTATTAGAAGCTGAGAATGTTAACGACCTACTTAAACTGCTCGAACTAGAGCGCGAACCCGACCTACTATTATTAGATTTGAAAATGCCCGGCGCTAATGGCTTCTCGGCGTTTACCCACTTACATGGTCAATACCCTGAATTGCCAATTGTGGTGATTTCGGCCAGCGAAGAAGTAAGCGTAGTGCAAAAAGCCAAGCAGCTTGGCGCAACCGGCTTTATTCCCAAATCTACCCCACTACAACAATTGGTTGCCGCCATTCAACACATTATTGAAGGCGACGACTGGTTCCCAGAAGGCATAAGCTTTAGCGCTCAAGCTGAGGAAGACCCTCTAGCCGAACGCTTAGCCAGCCTTACCCCACAGCAATACAAAGTATTGGTAATGCTTAACGAAGGCCTGCTTAATAAACAAATTGCCTACGAGCTAAACGTATCGGAGGCTACCATTAAGGCCCACGTTACCGCCATTTTCCGCAAACTCAACGTGAAAAATCGCACCCAAGCAGTAATAGCCTTGCAGCAATTAGAGCTAGAGCCAAGCCCAGAAGATAACGAGATTTAACATAGTCTAATTAAAGATTGAGTTAAGCCCCACTAAACTAACGCCAATAGCGTTAGTTTAGTGGGGCTTTGAAGAATTCAATCAAAATTATCCCCCCCCTTAGTCACATGCTCTGCGGCCGGAGGAATAAATTTGCTGGTACGATAATAACGCTCTCCATCAAACGACAACCACCCGAGCTTAGTAAGAGCACGTAGATCACGGCTCACTAGTGGCTTAGCAAATGCTAGTTCGAGCTGCTCACATCGCCATTCAGCTATATGTGAGCTGGTTTTACTGTGATAAGCCAGCTCTTCTGGATACTGATCCAGCGCTTGCAACCACCAGAGTTGATGAACATTAATTCCTAATTGGCGCGCTCGTTTTACTTCTTGGGGATTACTCTCTGCCTCTAATACTAGCTTCTGGACTTCTTGGCGGAGCATCGTTTGCACAAAACCTTTACTATATTCAGCCATCAATGGGATGAGCTCTGCCCAACTAACTAGCAACTCTCGAGTAACCAAAGACAAATACAAGGTTCTTTCAGCTGTTTCAAAAATGTGCCAACTGCCAGTTGGAGATAGCTTACAAGTTGGAGCGGGTAAGGTTTTAGGTTTAGCCACAATAAAACAATCGAATACCTGCCAGGCACTGCCATTCCAATTGGCCATCAGCCGCATATTGGTGCTAAGAAAACTATCTACTCCCCACCTAATCAAGCTACCCCTCCCGTTTATAGAAATGAAAAATTAGCGACATCGTAAGGCTGTTGTTATTCTAGTATGCATAAAAACATCAACCATTTTATTTACTTAAGAGCTAGGCTTTAGCCAATCATTAGCGCCTTTTTGGCTGTTGAGCAGCTGCTGGCAGAGTTTTTTCAAACGTAATGGACGCAGTGGTTTACTTAAGTAGGCAAAGCCTTGAGCGCGTACGCGGTCGATTAGATCAGTTTGCCTATCAGCGCTAATAACAATGCCATGACAAGAGAGTTGCCCTTGATGAATTAAGCGCTGCAACGCTTCTAATCCGGTTTTGTCATAGTCGAGATGGTAGTCACTCAAAATCAGTTCTGGCACCCAACCACCCTCTATAACTTCTGCAGCGGTATCGGCATCTTCACAGCAAATCACTTCGTAGCCCCAACGGCTTAACAGGCTTTCCATGCCTGAAAGAATGTCGGGCTCATTATCAATACAAAGCACTTTAGCACCTTGGGTGGTGCTAATGGGCGCACCTTCCAGTTGCTTAGTTTTATATATGTTTGTTGCTTCAACCACAGGAACAGTAACGTAAAATACCGAACCTTTGCCAAGTACCGACTCAACACCAATGGGAATTTCCAGTAGTTCGGCAAAACCTTGGGCAATCGCTAAACCTAAACCTAAGCCTTCTTCTCTAGCCCGACCAGACATTTGTAGCTGTTGAAACTCTTCAAAAATTTGCTGCTGCTTACTTTGCTCAATACCAGGACCATTATCCCATACCTCTATACGTAAGCTATTACCTTTGCGACGCGCCCCCAGTAGAACCTTACCTTTAGGGTTGTAACGCAATGCATTGGTAAGAAAGTTCTGCAAAATACGGCGTAATAATTTGCTATCGCTGCTTACGGTAAGCTTGCTGGTATGTAACTTAAGCTCTACACCTTGTTGCTGGGCTAAGGGGATAAATTCGGCATGAATATGGTCAAGCAAGTGGCCTATTTCAAATTGCTCTTTACTCACCACCACGCGGCCAGACTCAAGGCGTGAAATATCCAGCAAATCACTAATAATTTCCTCGGCAGAATATAGTGACTTATCGATGCTTGCAGCCAAAAACTTGGTGTCTTTTTCTAAATCGGCTTCTAGCAAAGAGCCGGTGAATAGCTTAGCGGCATTTAACGGCTGCATTAGATCGTGGCTTACCGCCGCTAAAAAGCGGGTTTTAGATTGATTTGCTTGCTCAGCAGCATGGGTAGCATGCACTAACTGTTGGTTAATTGATGATAGCTGTTGAGTACGCTGAGCAACGCGCGCCTCAAGAATTTCGTTAGCTTGTTTAAGCATGTCTTCTGCTTGGCGAAAGGTAGTAATGTCACTAAAGGTCATTACATAGCCACCATTGGGCATCGGGTTGCCTTGCACTTGAATAACCCGACCATCACGTCTGATCCGCGAAGATGTGTGGCTATTGCCACGACGTAAATGCTCCACTCTACGCTCTACGTGTTCTTCAATATCACCCGGACCACACAAACCATTAATCGCATTGTGGCGAATAAGATCTTCAATCGGTCGACCTACCGCAATCATGCCATTGGGAAAATCAAAAAGCTCGGTATAACGGCGGTTCCACGACACCAATTTTAACTCTTTATCGACAATAGCGATGCCCTGATCAATATGCTCAATAGCGCCTTGTAACAGGTGTTTATTGAATTGCAGAAGCTCCGAGGCTTCTTCGGCAATCGAAGCAAACTCTTCAAGTTGAACTTGCTTACCTTGCAGGGCAGACCCCAGTACTAAACGCGCCGACGATGACCCAAATACTCCACCTAACATGCGTTCCGTTTCGGCAATCAGCTCCACTGGTGCTTGTTGATTAGGGCTAAGGTCCAGATCTCGAGAGCTCGCATATTTACCAAATGCCTCGCTTATGCGTTGAGTCCCCAAAAAGCGCGATGCCAACATGTGAAGCTCTTCTACACTCACCTTTGATTGGTATAGAGCGCCGGCATCATCACTTTTACCGGTTTGACCAACAAAGTTACTGGCTTGCAACCATTCAGAAACGGCTGGGCTAGATAACTTAGAAACCAATAAATACGCCAACAAGTTACCCAATAAACTAAGCACAATGCCCCAATTTTCATTGGAGATCAGCGGACGACCAGCAAATTGCGGCGCAGTAAGCCTGTCGGCAATCCATTGATTGAAAATTAACAAGTTAAGGCTATCGGTCATATTGAATAGATTGAGTAGCCATAAGCTCATACCCACTAACAAACCAGCATAAACACCAGTTCGATTGCCTTCTCGCCAATACAAACCAAAGATAAGCGGAATCGCTAATTGGGCAATTGCTGCAAAAGATAGGAAACCAATATCGGCAAGGTTTGTTAGCTCACCCAACATCAAGAAGGTGCCCCAAGCTAGCAACAAAATCACCAAAATAGTGGTGCGACGAACATTAAGCAGTAGTTCGCTAAATTGAGCAAAATTACGACGGCTCAAGCCACCTTGTTTTAGCAGCAGCGGTAACACTAGATCGTTGCTCACCATAATGGCTAAAGCAATGGTCGACACCACCACCATGCCACTGGCAGCAGAGGTTCCGCCTAAAAATGCTACCATGCCTAACCAATCATGCCCTGCCGCAAGCGGTAAACTAATCACATAGTTATCGGCAGGCGTATTTGCTGGCAATAAAACATCACCCGCAAAGGCGATGGGTAATACAAAAATAGCCAGCAACAGCAAATAGGCAGGAAATAGCCAACGCGCGGTTTTTAAATCATTAACTTGGTTGTTTTCTACCACGGTTACATGAAATTGGCGGGGTAAACAAATAACTGCCGACATTGCTAACAGTGTGGCAATTACCAAATCGGTCACATCGGCAACACTAATTTCTTGCCATTTAAAGCTAAACGACTCACTTACCGCTTGCTGAGCGCTAAGCGGTAAATCCCACAGTATCGATACCGCTAGCAAACCCACACAAACAAAAGCCACCAGCTTAACCAGCGACTCAAAAGCAATCGCTACAATCACCCCACGGTGATGCTCGGTGGCATCAATATGGCGAGTGCCAAATAACATGGTGAATATCGCCAAGGCGATACTCACAAACAAAGCGATTTGCGAGCTACTGCCCTTGCCCACGGCTTCACGCATTGCATCGCCGCCAAACAAGTCTAAACCCATCACAATGGCGCGTAATTGCAGTGCGATATACGGCAATACACCAATGATACAAATAAGCGAAATAACTACCGCTAAGGTTTGTGACTTGCCATAACGTGCTGCGATAAAGTCGGCAATGGTTGTGATGTGTTCGCGTTTAGCGATTAACACCACTCTAGCGAGTAGTTTCCAACCAAACAGAAATAGCAATACCGGACCAAGGTAAATGGGAATAAAAGATAAGAAGTTCTCGCTGGCTTGACCCACCGTGCCGTAGAAGGTCCAAGAGGTACAATAAACAGCGATAGAGAAACTATAAAAAGCCGGTTGCCAGCGCAAACGGGCACTGGCATTTTGATCGGTAAAATAGGCGATCACAAATAGCAGCCCTAGGTAGGCCAACGACAGCGGAATAACTAACCAACCTTCACTTACTATTTGCATTTACAATCAATTCCCTTGAAACAGTTCATACCCAGCGCGATGAAGTATTTACGCTAGCAAAAAAGATCGGTGATAACTGTGATTAATACAAAGGCTTACCAAACTATTGCAGAAAAACTGTAGTCATGGACTTAACAAAAACCATTATTTGTTGCTGCTAAAACCCGCCTCAAAGCGCGTTTAGACTAAAGTCGTCTAGGTTGGCAAGGTAAAAAAGACCATGCTAAATACCGAAAAATACCTGTGTTAAACACGACTAGGTGAGGCAATGAGTACCGACTTTAATTTTCAGCACCCGCCCTTTGATCAGCTTGAGCCCAAGCAGCGTGAACTGGTGTCTAGCAATCTAGACATTCACTACTTTCAAAGTCAGCAAAAAATAGTTACAGCGGGCGCACAAGCCTCCAGTTTGTTCATTATTATTAAAGGCCAAGTTGAAGAGCGCGCCGACAATAATGATGAGGTATTTGCCCACTACACGCTAGAAGACTGGTTTGATGTACGCTCGCAATTTGGCGGCTATGCCAAGCATGACTACATCGCCTTAGAAGAAACCTTATGTTACGCCCTGCCTAGCCAAATCTTCCGCCGTTTAGTGAGTGAAAACAGCGATTTTGGCGACTATTTTCAGCGCGACTTAGCCACCCGTCACCAACTGGTAGAGTCTCGCGAAGGCAATAAGAACTTGGCAGAATTCATCCTCACCACCATTGATGAACGCAACGTACAACCCGCAGTGGTCATTGAAGGAGAGACCTCGCTGCAGCAAGCCACCCTAATTATGCGCGAGCAAAAGCTGGAGTCATTACTGGTTAATCACGATGGCTGCTTTGGCATGCTAACAGGTACCGATTTACTCCATGCTGCGGTACTGGTTCAGCAATCCCTCGATACTCCGGTTTGCCAGCTAGCCAACTTCAACTTAATCAGTGTGAATAAAGGCGATTTTTTGTTTAACGCCATGCTGTTAATGACGCGCAACAGCATCGAGCGGGTGGTGGTAAAAGACCAGCAAAAGATCATTGGCATACTGGAGATGGCGCATCTGCTTAGCTTGTTCTCGACCCACTCCCATGTATTGGCTTTACGCATTGCTCGGGCCTCTAGTATTGAAGAACTCAGCGAAGCTGCTCACACCCTCAATAAACTGGTAGAAAACCTCTGTAATAACGGCATTCGCACCTTATTTATTATGAAGTTGCTAGCCACCATGAATGAGCAAATCATTAGCCGGGTGTTTGAACTGAGCATCCCTCACCAACATCACAATCATATATGTTTAATGGTGATGGGCAGTGAAGGCCGCGGCGAGCAAATCGTTAAAACCGACCAAGATAACGGCTTAGTCATCGAAGATGGTTACGATTGGCCAGAGCGACAACAGCAGCTAAATCAGTTTAGCGAATACCTGCTCGAGTTAGGTTATCCGCCTTGCCCCGGCAACATTATGGTTAACAACCCAGAATGGGTGCAGCAACAAAGCCAATGGAGTAAAACCATTGCCAATTGGATAGAAACCGGCCACGGCGATGCCATGATGAACCTCGCCATAGTATTAGATGCCCACGCCATTGCGGGCAATAAAAGCCTACTGCGCAGATTACGCAAAGATCTGATGGCACAAATGGCCAACCGCAGCGTTACCTTGGCATTTTTTGCCCAGCCAGCCTTAAAGTTTCATACCCCACTCACCCTGTTTGGCAATATTAAATCCAAACAAGCAGGCTTAGACATTAAGAAAGGGGGGATTTTTCCTATTGTGCATGGGGTGCGCGCCCTAGCCCTAGAACATGCAATTAGCGCGACCAATACCCTAGAGCGCATAGAACAACTCGCCTCATTAAAAGTGATAGACGAAGACAGTGCTGCTAACCTTAAAGAAGCTCTATTGCTGTTTTTTAAACTGCGCATTCAACAGCTATTCCCGGCTGAAGAGGGCCAAGACTATCACGTGCTTAAGCTAGACAAGCTTAATCACAGTCAGCGAGATTTATTACGCCATGGCTTACACGTAGTGAAAAAGTTTAAGCAGCTATTAGCGCTACACTTCAATATTCGCGATTACTAGGCGGCTAGATGTTGCAGCGTTTGCTTTATCAACGAAAATATAAAGACAGCGAGTTCGCCACGTTGTTTGCGCCTTATCGCGGTAATGAATACGTAGCATTAGATCTAGAAACCACCAGCTTAGACACCAAACTGGCCGACATTGTCTCAATGGGTGCGGTCATCATCAGTGAAAATCGTATTTTGGCCAGCCAGTGTTTTGATATAAAAATTCGCGCTACCGATAAACTTGCTGGCGACTCAATCAAAGTACATCGCCTTCGCCACAGTGATTTAGCCCAAGCCTGCAGCATTGAAGAGGCGTTGCCGAAACTGCTGCAGTTTATTGGTGCTCGGCCAATCGTGGGTTACAACATTGGCTACGACCAACGAATTTTAAATCGGCACTGCAAACAACGTTATGGCTTTAAGCTGGTAAACCCGCTAGTTGATGTAGGCCGTATGTTTGCTGACAAAGTTCATGTAGACCACGTAGGCATTAGTCCCAATCAAGATCTTGTACATATTTGCCAAAGCTTAGGCATTCCCCTATCGGGTCGTCACCAAGCCATTGATGATGCCATCACCGCCGCCATGATTTACCTGCGTTTACAACTGGGCCCAAGGCCAACCAGCGCAATTCCTCAAGCTATAAGTGCTTAATATTATTGATGAAGATAACGCTAATGTGAATCGAGTTTCATCATTAATCTGGCCAATTGGCGCTTAATCACAGCCCCAGAGTTTACCTCCCAAATCTTCTAGAACCAGCAAATGTTTAAGGCTACATTAGGCGCAGTTTTCTCCCAATTGGAAGGTCTAATGAAAAAGCTTAGCTTGTTAATGCTGCTCTCTAGCGCTCTGTCTTACTCGGCCATTGCTGAGCCCGTAAACCAAGATACCTTGGCCCAAACCGGTGCGCTAAACAGCAGTAAAACGCCGCTATTTGGCGCCGAAGTTTACAGCAACGACAAAGTGCTATACGGCAAATTTGTGGTTCGCATGAAGTTAGTATCCGAGCCCGGTGTAGTTTCGTCGTTTTTCACTTACGATAATGAATCTTGGCAAGGCAATGGCATTCCGTGGAGCGAAATAGACTTTGAAGCCATTGGTAAAACGCCTCATCAGCTACAAACCAACCTCATCACTGGCCAAGCCAATAAGCGCAAACACAGCGAAAAGAAACACAAAGTTCCACAGCTAGAAGAGTTTGTTGAATACGCCATTACCTGGACACCAAACGAGATTATTTGGGATGTAGATGGCGAAACAATCCGTCACGACACCGCCGAAAATTCAAAGCAAGTTATCGCCATGCGCGACATTCCACAAAGCTACCGCATGAACATTTGGATTTCGGAAGCCATTGGCTGGGTAGGTCGCTTTAAAGCCAGTAGCTTGCCACTTCACCAAGTTATAGATTGGATTGAGTATCACGAATACCAAGATAACGGAGAGTTTGCCTTAACTTGGCGTGACGATTTTGACAACTTTGACCAAAAGCGCTGGGGCAAGGGCGATTGGGGCTTTGAATCAAACTTAGTCACCTTCTCACCGAACAATGCCAACATTGTTAACGGTAAGCTAGTACTTAGCCTAAGCGAAGAAGGCATGAAGCTTAACTACAGCGAATAAGTTCATGTGCAATCCCAGCAGCGTTGTTGGGGTTGCAGCTATCTTCATTGGCGCGTTTTTCGTTCAGATTCACCAACCTAATAAGCGCTAAGCCAGCTGACAAAATGTAGTATCAACAAATCACTGACTACCCAGCCTTGCTACAGTTCACAAATTAATCCAACACAGGCCGTGAGCCGCCTCTCAGTTTCAACTCGCAACATAAAAAATCACTTTGATTAATAAAGCATTTTACTATTCTTCACAAATAATTAACCAAAAGTCTAATTGTCGACAACCGGTGTCGGTGCGAGTCTAGATTCATATCCGAGACGTCAATGACGATATCCCGCCTCACATCGAGGAAGCAAGGAGAGGAAGATGAGTGAACAAAAGCTGTACCCCGTTAAAGCAAACATTGCAGACAACTGCTTACTAAACGATCAGCAATATCTAGATATGTATCAAGAATCTATCACCCAGCCTGATCAGTTTTGGGGGAAGCACGGTAGCGAGTTACTCGATTGGATCCAGCCTTTTACAAAAGTAAAAAACACCTCATACGACCCTGGTCATGTAAGCATCAAATGGTTTGAAGATGGCCTGCTAAACGTAAGCGCCAACTGTATTGACCGCCATCTACAAGAGCGTGGTGAAGAGGTAGCGATTATTTGGGAAGGCGACAACCCAGAAGAAGACAGCAAACTCACTTACAACGAACTGTACCAACAAGTTTGTAAGTTCTCTAACGCGCTTAAACAGCAAGGCGTTAAAAAAGGTGAAGTAGTGTGTTTGTATATGCCTATGGTGCCAGAAGCGGCTGTGGCCATGTTGGCTTGTACCCGTATTGGCGCGGTGCACTCGATTGTATTTGGCGGCTTCTCTCCAGAAGCACTAGCCGGTCGCATTATTGATTCAAATTCTAAATACGTGATTACTGCCGACGAAGGTGTTCGCGGCGGGCGTGGCGTACCACTTAAAGCCAACGTAGACCAAGCCTTAGAAAACCCAGACTGTGAGTTTGTTAAAAGTGTTGTGGTACTAAAACGTACCGGCGGTGAAGTAAACTGGAATGCCAACCGCGATGTATGGTGGCACGACATTACCGAAAACCAAGCTGCCGATTGTCCACCAGAACCAATGAATGCCGAAGACCCGCTGTTCATCCTGTATACCTCTGGCTCAACTGGCAAACCTAAAGGTGTATTGCATACCACTGGCGGCTATCTCTTATACGCCACCATGACTTTTAAATACGTATTTGACTATCACCCAGGCGATATTTACTGGTGTACCGCCGATGTGGGTTGGATTACTGGCCACAGTTACTTGGTATACGGCCCATTAGCCAATGGCGCAACCACCATTTTGTTTGAAGGTGTGCCCAACTACCCCACTTCTGCGCGCATGAGCGAAGTATGTGACAAACACCAAGTGACCATTTTATACACTGCTCCAACTGCTATTCGCGCCTTAATGGCGCAAGGTGATGCCGCCGTGCAAGGCACCAATCGCAGCAGTCTGCGGATTATGGGCTCGGTAGGTGAACCGATTAACCCGGAAGCGTGGGAATGGTATTACCGCACCATAGGTGACGAGCGTTGCCCAATTGTCGACACTTGGTGGCAAACCGAAACCGGCGGTATTCTAATTACTCCACTACCAGGAGCAACCGCACTTAAACCTGGCTCGGCAACTCGTCCCTTCTTTGGCGTGCAGCCAGCCTTAGTAGATAACGAAGGTAATGAGCTAGAAGGCGCTGCCGAAGGTAATCTTATTATTAAAGACAGCTGGCCAGGACAAATGCGCACTGTTTATGGTGATCATGAGCGTTTTGAGCAAACCTACTTTTCAACCTTTCCTGGAACCTACACCACCGGAGACGGTGCACGCCGCGATGAAGATGGCTACTTCTGGATTACTGGTCGCGTAGATGACGTACTAAATGTAAGTGGCCACCGCATGGGTACAGCCGAAATTGAAAGTGCACTGGTTGCCCACCCTAAAATTTCAGAGGCTGCCGTGGTAGGTGTTCCTCATGAAATTAAAGGCCAAGGCATATATGCTTACATCACCCTTAATGCCGGTGAAGAGGCCAGCGCTGAGCTACATAAAGAAGTGAAAGCCTGGGTACGTAAAGAAATTGGCCCAATTGCCACGCCGGACATTTTACACTGGGCAGAGGCTTTACCTAAAACCCGTTCAGGCAAAATTATGCGCCGAATTTTGCGTAAAATTGCCACCAACGAGACCGACTCTCTAGGTGATACCTCGACCCTAGCGGATCCATCTGTGGTTGAAAAACTGATAGAAGAAAAATCGAATGCAGCTTAATTGCTAATACCAAAAAGCCGCTTTTATTAGCGGCTTTTTTCTGTCTAAAAATAATGCAACTTAGTACCAATCTGTATCCAAAAGTGAACAGCAAGCTCAAAAAATCGTTTAGCCAGATCAAGCATTTTCTCATCGGTTACCGATACACTATTAAGCCATTTCACATCACCACGCTAGCTTCTGAACAAGGATGAGAAGAAGATGATTAATGTATTTAAAAGCCTAGTGCTTTGCGGTTTTATAGGTCTATTGTCACAAGCTCACGCTTCAGAGCGCTCCGACCTTGCGTGGCAAAGCGTAGAGCAGCAACACGCGATACTCATTGATGTTCGCAGCGAAGGAGAGTTTAGCCAAGGGCACTTGAATAACGCACATAACATTCCGCACACCGTGATTGCCCAGCAGATCACCGCCATCACCAAAGATAAAAGCCAGCCTATCGTGGTTTATTGCCGTTCGGGTAATCGTTCTGGTTACGCCTTACAAGTATTACAAGCTATGGGTTATCAACAAGTGGTAAACGGTGGCGGCTTAAAGGAAATGCTCGCCTCAAAGAGTCATTGAACACCCCATACAAAAACGCCGCTACATAATTTGTAACGGCGCTTTAGAGTAATTGCCACTGTCTGTGTTACTTAGCAGCCAATATATCTGCGTCTAGCGCCAGCGGCTCGGCTTGCTCACTGGTCTTAGGATTACGTTTTGCCAGCAAATAGTAAAATAGTGGGGTAAGTAGCAAACCAAAAATAGTAACCCCAATCATGCCAGAGAACACCGCCACTCCCATAGCTTGACGCATCTCTGCCCCCTCACCAGTAGAAAACACCATTGGCACAACCCCCATAATAAAGGCGATAGAGGTCATTAGAATTGGCCGTAAACGTAAGCGTGATGCCTCTAATACCGCTTCCATCACCGTGCGACCTTGGTCTTGTAACTCCTTAGCAAACTCGACAATTAAAATGGCGTTCTTGGTAGCCAAGCCTACCAATACAATCAAACCAATTTGAGTGAAGATGTTGTTGTCTCCACCCCAAAGCAATACCCCACTAATGGCCGATAACAAGGTCATAGGAATGATTAAAATAATCGCCATTGGCAAACGCAAGCTCTCGTACTGAGCAGCTAACACCATGAATACTAAAATAATCACCAAGGGATAAATTAGCATTGCAGTATTACCCGACAGCTTTTGTTGATAGGTAAGCTCGGTCCACTCAAAGGTCATGCCGATGGGCAAAGTTTCCGCCAAAATTTGCTCGATGGCTGCCTGCGCTTCACCCGAGCTATAACCCGGCGCTGGCCCACCATTGATCTCAGCAGTGGTATAACCGTTGTAGTGCATCACTCGATCTGGGCCCGCCACATAAGAGACATCAACAAAGGAGCCTAGCGGAATCATCGCACCATCGGCATTTCTCACCTTAAGCTGGCTAATTTGTTCTGGCGATTGCCTAAAGGACTCATCGGCTTGAATATTCACCTGATAAGTTCTGCCAAACTTATTAAAGTCATTGACATAGGTTGAGCCCATGTAAGCTTGCAGGGTAGAAAAGACTTCATCTATCGCCACCCCTTGTTGCATCGCTTTGGTTCTATCCAAATCCAAATCAAGCTGCGGCACATTTACTTGGTAACTAGAGAAAATGCCAGTAAGGGCCGGTGTTGCCCAAGCTTTTTGCATCACTTGCATGGTGACATTGGCCAACTCTTCATAACCAAGGTTTACGCGGTCTTGGATCTGCAATCTAAAGCCACCAATAGTGCCTAACCCCTGCACCGGCGGTGGCGGGAAAATCGCAATAAAGGCTTCTTGAATACCAGCAAACTGTTGGTTAAGCGCCCCAGCGATGGCATTAGCCGAAAGACTTGGGTCTTGGCGTTGGTCAAAATCGGCCAGAGGTGTAAACAAAATCGCGCTGTTTGGGCTGTTGGTGAAGCCGTTAATGCTTAAGCCAGGAAACGCCACCGCGTGTTCAACCCCAGGTTGCGCGAGGGCAATCTCAGACATTTTTTTCACTACCGCTTCGGTGCGCTCTAAAGAGGCAGCGTCGGGCAACTGAGCAAACGCCACTAAGTATTGTTTGTCTTGCCCTGGCACATAGCCAGTAGGAGTGGTGTCAAATTGATAAGCGGTAAGCCCTAATAAACCTACATAAATAATGCCTACCAAAGCCGACAAGCGAATTGTCTTTTTAATGATGCCGCCATATACATTGGCACCTTTATTAAATAAGCGATTAAACGGCGCAAATATAAACCTGCCAAACAAGCTGTCCATCATGCGAGTTAAACGGTCTTTAGGTTCGTCGTGACCTTTTAGCAGCAAGGCAGACAAAGCAGGACTCAAGGTTAATGAGTTAATCGCTGAAATAAAGGTAGAAATGGTAATGGTTAAAGCGAACTGCTTGTAAAACTGTCCGGTTAAGCCAGACATAAAAGCAGTAGGAATAAACACTGCCGCCAATACTAAGGTAGTTGCCACAATTGGCCCCGTCACCTCTTTCATGGCACGCTGGGTAGCCGCTACCGGGCTTAAGCCTTCGGCAATATTTCGCTCTACGTTCTCCACCACCACAATGGCATCATCCACCACAATACCAATCGCTAATACCAAACCAAATAACGACAAGGCATTGAGCGAGAAGCCCATAAGGTGCATAAAGGCAAAGGTACCTACTAAAGAAACCGGTACTGCCACTAATGGAATAATAGAAGCGCGCCAAGTTTGTAGGAACAGCACCACCACTAATACCACTAGCAGTACCGCTTCAAACAAGGTTTTAACTACCGCTTCAATAGAGCCACGCACAAACACGGTTGGGTCGTAAACCGTGTCGTAGTTTAGACCTTCTGGAAAGCTTTGCGCTAACTCGGCCATACGCGCACGTACATCTTCAGAGATCTGGATAGCGTTCGAGCCAGATGCTTGAAACACACCAATAGCAATTGCATCCTTGTTATCGAGTAACGAGCGCAAGGCATAACTGCTGGCACCCAACTCAACCCGAGCAACATCTCGCAAGCGGCTAACTTCGCCTTGCTCGCCCACTTTAATGATGATGTTCTCAAACTCTTCTGTGGTACTTAAACGCCCCTTCACGTTAATCAAAATCTGAAAATCAGACTCACCGCTAGGCTGTGCGCCCAAACTACCGGCAGCGGCTTGCTGGTTTTGCTCTCTAATCGAAGCGATAATTTGATTGGGGTTTAAACCTAGAGCTGCCACTTTGTTAGGGTCTAACCAAATTCTTAAGCTGTAATCACCCGCACCAAACAAACGCACAGCACCCACACCTTCAATACGGGCTAACTCGTCTTTAACATTAAGCGCCGCATAGTTGGACAGGTACAATAAGTCGTAGCGATCTTCTGGTGAACTAAGGTGAACCACCATAGTAAGATCCGGTGATGACTTTTCAGTCACAATACCTAAGCGCTGCACTTCGAGCGGCAAACGCGGTGTGGCGCGATCAACTCGGCTTTGCACCTGCGTTTGAGCTTGGTCGATGTCGGTACCAATGGCAAAAGTAACGGTCAGCGTCATGCGGCCATCAGAGGTGGCCTGAGAAGACATATACAACATGTCTTCCACACCGTTAATTTCTTGCTCAAGCGGTGAAGCCACAGTTTCGGCAATCACTTTAGGATTTGCCCCAGGGTAGTTGGCGGTAACCACTACTGTTGGTGGTACCACTTCTGGGTATTCGGTTATGGGTAATTGCCATACGGCAATAGCACCGCCAATAAACATCAGCAGCGATATAACGGCCGCAAAAATCGGCCGTTTAATAAAAAACTGAGAAAACATGGGCGAATCTATCCTTGTTGAGCTTACAACTTAGCGTTAAGGTTTAATTGCTGATGTTGTTGGTCGAGTAACTGTTGAGACTCACGCAAGGCAGAAACAAGCTCTTCGCTAGCCATCGCGGTAGCAATTGGCGTTACCTGCATTTGCGGCCGTACCCGTTGAATACCGTTAACCACAATACGCTCTGAACCCGATAAACCTTGGGAAACAATCCGCAAGCCATTGATCCGCTCACCCAACACAACCGGGCGATACTGCACTTGGTTATTTTCATCTAGCACCAATACAAACTTGTTATTTAGGTCGGTACCGACTGCTTTGTCATCAATTAATACCGCTTGATAAGAGCTACTTCCAGCAATTTGCAAGCGGGCAAACATACCTGGCAGTAGTTCACCACTCAGATTGTCAAAGCTAGCGCGCAAGCGAATAGTGCCGGTGCCACTCGCCACAGCATTATCGATAAAGTCTATTTGGCCTAAGTGTTTGAATGCTTGCTCATCAGCCAAAGCCATTTGCACTACCGCTACAGTTTCTTGCGCGCCTTGCAGCGGCAATACGTTGCTTAACTCTTGGTATTTCAAAAAGCTTTGCTCATCTACATCAAAGTAGGCGTGCATGTGTTGGGTTGACACGATACGAGTAAGCTGACTAGCACCAAGGTTTACATAGTTACCTTCGGTAATAAGCGCGTTAGAAACACGACCACTAATCGGGGCGCGCACCTCGGTAAAGTCTAAATCCAAGCGAGCTCGCGACAAGGCAGCAGTAATCGATGCCACTGCCGCTGCGCCCTGCTCTCGCGCCGAAAAACGGCTATCTAAAATTTCGTCAGAAATAGCATTTTGTTTATTTAAGGCCTGCGCTCGTTGGTACCCTTTTTTAGCTAATTCTAAACTGCTTTTAGCACTTTGTAGTTCCGCTTCTAGGCGAGCGACTTCGGCGGCAAAAATGCGGCTGTCGATTTTAAACAGCACTTCACCTTTTTCTACCAAGCTACCTTCGTCAAATAGCACTTGTTCGATGTAGCCCGATACTCGCGGCACTACCATCACGGTTTGTGGCGCTTGCAGGCGACCGGTATACACATCGGTTTCGGTAATGCGTTCAAGCAATACTTCGGCTACATCTACACTTGGGGGTGGAGGTGCTTGATTAGTCGCCGCTTCCGGTTTTCCGCAAGCCACAAGGAAAATGCTTAAAGCACCTACTGCGATGAGTTTTGTTAGGTCAAAAACTGATGCCATCTTCGTTCCCTCAAGTGATGATAAATTGATATATGGGTGATATTTTGTTTTGTACTGGTTGGTATATTAATCACTAAGCATGATCGAGATCAAGATCTTTTTGTACCAAGTGGTATTTAAATATCTAGACAGGTTTACGTGGCTTAGCTATGATCAGATCAATGATAAATTGAGGTAGAAAAATGTCCCCCAAGTGCTGTTCTCAGATTGGTCGTCCACGCAGCTTTGACGCAAACCAAGCGCTGGAAAAAGCCTTAGAAGTGTTTTGGCAAAAAGGCTACGAAGGGGCATCATTAAATGATTTAACCCAAGCCATGGGCATAAATAAACCCAGTATGTATGCGGCTTTTGGCAATAAAGAACAGTTATTTTTGCAGGCCATAGAGCTTTACGAATCTCGTCCTCAAGCCTATTTTTATCCCGCCCTTGAGCAAGATACCATTTACGACGTAGTGGATTACATGTTGAAAGGTGCAGTGGCTAATTTAAGCGATCCCTCGCAACCGCAAGGCTGTGTGATTGTGCAAGGGGCTCTGTCGTGTAGCGAGTCAGCAAGCACCATTAAGCAAGCTTTGCAGGAACGTCGTGCCCAAGGCAGCATTGCCTTGCAACAGCGTTTCGAGCGTGCCAAAGAAGAAAAAGATCTCACCGCCGATGCCGATCCAGAAGCGCTAGCCCACTACTTGGCCACGGTGTTACAAGGTTTAAATGTTCACGCTACCAATGGCGCAACAGAAAAACAATTGCAGCAAGTTGCTTCACTCACTTTAGACACCTTTAAGCGAGTAAGCAGTGCAAAAATAGCCGCCAGCTTGCAAAGCATGAATAAATAAGGCTTAGCACCAATCCTGTTGATTGTTATTGGTTGTAGCTGCGCCGATAACGACCAGGAGAAACCCCAAAACTTTTCTTAAAGCGATGTGCAAAAGCAAAACCGTCTTGGTAACCTAGTTGGCTAGCGATCACGTCTATCGACCAACGGCTTTCGCGCAGCAAATAACTACCATGCTCCAACCGTAACCGGCTTAGATACTGCTTAGGGCTGCATTTAAACTCTTGCTGAAATAGGCGATAGCAGTGCGCTTCTGATACCGACAAACGTTGCGCCATGTCGGCCACTGTCCATGGATAGTGCAAAGAGGAGCGCAATTGCTGCTCTAGTTTATGCAATGGGCTTGGTTCGGCATCTTTTAGCGGCTTAAGCAACTGCAACAAATAGCGTTTGATCAGTTGGGTTAAGGCCGATTCAACTAAAGGATCTGCCTTGGCTTTTGTTTCCTCATCTAATAACAACTTCATGCACTTATCAATATTTTGACTAGAGTTGATTTTCTTCACTTTGGCTTTTTTAGGAAAGCGATACCAACTTATATCTGGCGAAAACTGAAACCAATTATGCCGCCAAAAGTGGCTAGCTAAGCTGAGTGAGTAATTAACTCCAGCAGGCAAAATAACTAAGTCATTTGGTCCTAAACGCTGGCTAAACTCTGAAGTATGCAAACTGCCCGCTCCCGCCATTGAAAACAGTAAGGTGTGTTCCTGTGGCGCTTTGCGGCTAACAAAATATTCACCCCGCAAATACGATACCCCAGATAGATTAATCTGCAATTTCGTTAATTCAGAAAATCGCTCTGTGGTTAAAAAGCGTTCAACACAGGCGGGGCCTATCTCGAACTTGTCTTGCCAATGTTGCTCAGCCATAAATGATAGTTTTGAACATATTTTAGATAGCTTCAATTATGTGGAAAACCCAATATGTAAGATAGTATCGCGCCCATAAATATTTACCACCACTTATAACTAGATAGCTTTTATCTGATGCAAGTCACATTTTTGAGGTTGTTATGTACGCATCTCCTATTACTTTGAATCGCTCTTGGCTAGAGCAGTTCTGGCGCCTAGCTTGGCCAATATCTTTACAAGCAGTATTACTAAGCTTATTAGGCTTGGTAGACGTACTAATGGTTGCCACTTTAGGTGATGCCGAAGTCGCCGCAGTAGGTTATGCCGGTCGCGCATTCTTTGTGGCGATTGTGATCTTAAATGGCTTCTCGACCGCTTGTGCCATTTTAAGTGCGCAGCACTGGGGCACTAAAAACTGGACAGCCATTGGCCGCACGGTGGCTTTATCTTTCTATGCTGGACTTATTTTTACCCTGGCAACCTTAGCCTTCATGCTTTTCAGCCCTAGCACCATTATGCAATGGGGCAGCAGTGATGCTCATTTAGTAGCTATTGGCAGCGATTATATTCGCGCAACCGCCTTGATGATTCTATTCACCTTGCCGGTGATTGTGTTTGAGTCTGCACTACGAGCAAGTGGCAATACCAAGCTACCGCTGTACATTAGTGTTTTTGCTGTGGTCGCCAATATCGCGCTTAACCAAGTATTAATTTTTGGTTTTGGCTCGATCCCAGCAATGGGTATTGTAGGCGCAGGTGTTGCGACAGTTATCGCACGTTTACTGCAACTCGTTGTATTGTGGGCCAGCCTTTGGTGGCAAAAACACCCTTTACTAAAAGTATGTTTAATTGGTTTTTGGCAGTTTAAACAAGCTGAGCTAATCAAATACGCCAAGCTTGCTGTGCCACTAGTTATTAACTTTAGTATTTGGTCGAGCGGTGTATTTGTATTTGCCACCTTGTATGGTCAATTGGGCACTAACGCGTTGGCGGCCATGAGCCTAATTAGCCCTATAGAAGGCATCGCTATTTCGTGTTTTATGGGCTTTTCGAGCGCTTGCTCCATCATAGTGGGCAACAAATTAGGGGCCAACCAATTCAAGCAGGCTTGGATAGATGCACGTTTAGCCTTGTTAGTTAGCCCTATTGCCGCCATTGGTATCGGTGTCGCTATTTGGTTATTGAGCTATCCTTTATTGAACTTGTTTGGCGCTTTAGAATCAGAAACTTTGCAACTAGCCCAACAATTGGTGTTAGTGCTAGCAGCCTCTACTTGGCTACGCATTTTTAACATGGTGCTAATTAACGGCATTTTGCGCAGCGGCGGCGACAATAGCTTTTGCTTAATGTCGGATACATTCTGCCAATGGGGTGTGGGTTTAATGCTTACTTCTATTGCGATTTTTGTGTTCGATGTAAGCTTAATCACCGCCTTCTGTATCGCGTTAAGTGAAGAAGTATTTAAAGCTATGTTGTGTTTTTGGCGAATGAACCAGAAAAAATGGCTACGTAACCTAACTACCGAGCCTCTCGCCGAAACCAACTGATTAGACCAGAAAAATGCTGCCATTTTCTGCGAAAACCCTATAATTGTCGAAAATGTCGATGACATAGCACATTTATCTTTGATAAATGTGCTAACCTTAAGAAATTGACAAGTTCTATAATTTAAGCTGGTTTTTCAACGAAAATGACTGATAAATTCTCTATTTTGTTACTCAATGGTCCAAATCTAAACTTACTGGGCAAACGTGAACCTGAAGTTTACGGTCACCAGAGTTTAGACGACATTGTTGAACAGCTACGCCAGCAAGCCAATGACCTGGGCGTAAATCTGCAAGATTTCCAATCTAATGTCGAAGGCGAACTTATTAACCGCATTCATCAAGCCATGGGCGAGATCGATTTCATCATCATCAACCCTGCGGCTTTTACTCATACCAGCGTAGCGCTGCGCGATGCGCTACTGGGTGTGAACATTCCATTTATAGAAATTCACCTATCTAACGTGCATGCACGTGAACCCTTCCGTCATCACTCTTACCTTGCCGACAAAGCAGAAGGAGTGATATGTGGTTTAGGTAGTCAAGGATATCAATTTGCTTTAACTGCAGCGCTCAACAAGCTGCAGAAATAGCTATTTAATTAACCTAATACGATAAAGAGAGCCCTTATGGATATTCGCAAGATTAAAAAATTAATCGAATTAGTTGAAGAATCTGGTGTTGCTGAACTAGAAATCACCGAAGGTGAAGAGGCAGTACGAATCAGCCGTAACTTCAGCGGTGCGGCACAAGCCGTATATGCTCCAGCTCCTGTTGCAGCACCGGCTCCAGTTGCAGCAGCTCCAGCCGCCCCCGCTGCTCCAGCTGCTAGCGAAGTAGCTTCTGGCCACCAATTATTATCGCCAATGGTAGGTACTTTCTACCGTTCTTCATCTCCAGAAGCGCAACCATTTGTGCAAGAAGGCCAACAAGTTAACGTAGGTGACACCCTATGTATCATTGAAGCCATGAAGATGATGAATCAAATCGACGCCGACAAATCTGGCGTGATTAAAGCCATTTTGGTTGAAGACGGTGACGCCGTTGAATTTGATGAACCGCTATTCATCATCGAATAAAGAGGCATTTGTATGCTAGATAAAGTAGTTATTGCTAACCGTGGTGAAATTGCCCTGCGTATTTTACGTGCATGTAAAGAGCTAGGCATTAAAACGGTAGCTGTGCACTCAACAGCCGATCGTGACCTTAAACACGTATTGTTAGCCGACGAATCAATTTGTATTGGTAAGCCTGCGGCAACCGAAAGTTACCTAGACATTCCGCGCATTATTGCTGCTGCCGAAGTTACCGATGCAGTGGCCATTCACCCGGGTTATGGTTTCTTGTCTGAAAACGCCGAATTCTCTGAAATAGTAGAGAAGAGCGGGTTTATCTTTATCGGCCCTAAAGCTGAAACCATCCGCATGATGGGTGATAAAGTTGAAGCGATTAAAGCCATGAAAAAAGCCGGTGTACCATGTGTACCTGGCTCAGATGGCCCACTAGGCAACGATAGAAAACAAAATGCGGCCATTGCCAAACGCATTGGCTACCCGATTATCATCAAAGCTGCTGGCGGCGGTGGTGGTCGTGGTATGCGTGTTGTATACAAGGAAGAAGAGCTGCAAAGCTCTATCGACTTAACCCGTAGCGAGGCCGGTGCTTTTTTTGGTAACGACATCGTATACATGGAGAAGTACCTAGAGAATCCTCGTCACGTAGAGGTTCAGGTATTATCAGACGGCCAAGGCGGCGCTATTCACTTAGGTGAGCGTGACTGCTCTATGCAGCGTCGCCACCAAAAGGTGGTTGAAGAAGCTCCAGCTCCAGGCATTACCGAAGATATGCGCCGCAACATTGGTGAGCGCTGTACCCGCGCATGTATTGAAATTAACTACCGCGGAGCAGGCACATTCGAGTTCTTGTATGAAAATGGCGAGTTCTACTTCATTGAGATGAACACCCGTATTCAGGTTGAACACCCAGTAACTGAAATGGTGACTGGCATCGACTTAATTAAAGAGCAACTGCGCATTGCTGCTGGTCAGCCCTTATCATTTAGCCAAGAGCAAGTGAAATTAACTGGCCACGCGATTGAGTGTCGTATTAATGCTGAAGATCCGGAAACTTTTATCCCATCTCCTGGTCGCATTAACCGTTTCCACCCGCCAGGTGGCATGGGCATTCGTTGGGATTCGCATGTATATGCGGGTTACTCCGTTCCGCCATACTATGACTCTATGATTGGTAAACTAATTACCTATGGTGAAAACCGCGACATTGCCATTGCACGCATGAAAAATGCCCTTTCTGAGCTAGTGATCGACGGCATCAAAACCAACGTTCCGCTGCAAGAAAAAATTATGCGAGACGAGAACTTCCAGTTTGGTGGCGCGAATATTCACTACCTAGAAAAGAAACTTGGTTTGTAAGTAGCCAACGCTAGATTTAAAAAAGGCCTTAAGCAATGCTTAAGGCCTTTTTATTTGCTTGGTTAAACTATTTAACGCTACCTGCAATAGGCTAACTATTGGCGCGCAGCTTCGCCTTGAACTAAGCAAAACTATCTCGCCAGAAACATGAAGCTAGGTTAGGTACTGACTTGCAAAGCTATCGTCATTTCCTTATCCCGAGTTCAGGTTATTTGAAAACCCGCCACCACGCTTCTGTAATTGGACTTTGCCCAACGGTGAATACCTCACCGATTTTAGGCGTTATCAATTTTACATTGGCTTGCTCAGTTAGCTGGCTAATTTGCTCAAACGGTTCATACCAAGAGTGGAAAGCCAAATCAAAGGTAGAGTTATGCACCGGCATCAAGGCCTTCCCTTTTAAATCCAAATGAGCTTGCAAAGTTTGCTCTGGCGTCATATGTACCGCTGACCAATCTTTGTCATAAGCGCCGGTTTCCATCATGGTTAAATCAAAGGGGCCATAACGCTCACCAATTTGCTTAAAACCATCGAAGTAACCAGAGTCACCGCTAAAAAATACTCGCTGCTCCGGCGCATCAATCACATAAGATGCCCAAAGCGTTTGGTTGGCGTCAAATAAGCCACGACCAGAGAAGTGCTGTGTTGGCGTGGCTGTCACTGTTAACTCACCAAAATTGGCCGACTGCCACCAGCGTAAGCGTTGAATCTTTTGCCTATCCACTCCCCAATCTAGCAGGTGTTGATCAACCCCTTCAGGTACCACAAAATGCTGAACCTTATCTTTTAACAGCTTGATGCTGTGCTTGTCTAAATGGTCGTAGTGATCATGGGAAATAAGCACACCATCAATATTGTCTAACTCACTCAGCTTAAGCGGAGGTTGATGAAAACGCTTGGGGCCAATAAAGCTAAAAGGAGATGTTCGCTGCGAAAATACCGGATCAATCAACCAGCGTTGCCCAGCCACTTGCATGTAAACACTCGAATGACCAAAGCGAATAACACTGCTTTGATCGGCAGGTAATGCGTCAAGTTGAGAAGCGCTCAAAGGCATCACCGGAATGCCATTACTTGGCGTAGCATCTACCCGCTGCTCACTCACATAACGCCACAAAATACCCCAAGCCGAGGCATTAGCTGGCATTGCTTGTGCGTTTTGGTACTTACCATTATTAACTTGGGTAGTAAAAACCGTGTTGTCAGCCGCTATGGCTGAAGCGAATGGTGTACTCATTAATCCTCCCAAACAAAAACTAATAACCTTGTTTCGTGTGCTCAACGTGGCGCCCTCTTAAATTACACCAAGGAGTTTACTTCCAACAAACACCAAAGTAAACCCATTGGTTTACTTTGTTTTGAGACGTCAAATGTAAGCAAGTTGTTACAGCAATATCTGGTTGGGCGATGGCTTGAGCCTGCAGTTTCCAAAATTTGTCTTACACTTAAACCATCTTAGTTAGAGCAAAGTTATGCTTTGGGAAGTGATAATTTAGCCAACACCTGAAACGGAATTGAGTGCAATACTATGATTATTAAACCAATCTATGAAATATTGCCGAGCCTTTACTTGGCTGCCGGCTCAAGCTCGGTAATATGGATAGACTCTACCCTAGGAGTAGCAGGTGGTGTGTTGTTGTTTTTTCTTGGCTCATTGATTTGGGTAATGCGCTCTAATTTTCGGCGTTTAGACCAAGCCACTAATAATACCAAACGTTTTTCCATTCCCGAGTCTTTATACGAGTTTATGCCCTTTTTGTTTATCGGTTTAGCTCTCTCTTTAGCTTCTACGCAGCAATCTATCGCCGCTTACGCTATTGCCGCCTTATGTTTATATCGAGGCTGCTCTCTACTCTATATGCGTCATCGCTTCCGCCGCCACGCATGGCAAAAGGCATCGAGCAATGTTGAAACTAGCCATTAACCTTTAAACATACCAAAGCACAATTTGGCCATTTTCCTGATTAAGTCTATGCTTATTAATGTTAATAAAAGGTTGCTACAGGGAGAGCTAATGCTACCAAGAGCCATCTATGAAGTACTGCCAAGCGGTTATTTATCTGCAGGGACAGGGTCAATGTTATTACTTGAACCTTGGTTAGCCCATGTTGGTGGTGCATTATTATTTTGCATGGGTGCGCTTGTTTGGGTAATGCGTTCAAACTATCGCCGCTTCGACAAATATAAGAAATCTTTTGCCCGCAAAAGCAAAGCCATTCCCGAGCCAGTTTACGAATTTATTCCCTTTTTATATCTTGCCAGTAGCGTGTTGGTATTAAACCTTACGTTTAATACCCCTGCGCTAATTGTCGCAGCTTTAGCGGGATGTCGTGGTTTAGTTTTATTGTACAAACGTGCGCAGTATCGCAACCGCGGCTTAAGCCCAGCCAATTAACCAGCAGAAATCTAATTAACCAGGTTAGCTTATCCCTAGCCTTTTTATTTACTCAAGACAATAAATAGCAGTCTTGGCTTATAAACAAGTTCTCCCAGTAGAGACAACAAATGCTAGTTTCGCTCCCTTCGCTTTAAGGGATTTCAATTTTTAGATGATAAGCCTTATCTAACGCAGTACACTTGCCGCCTAATCTAGTAGAGGAGCGGAAAATGCCTTGGATCCAGCTAAAAATAAACGCCACTAAAGATACTGCCGATGCCATTGGAGATATTTTAATGGAAACCGGCTGCCAAGCCGTGACATTCTTAGACCGCCACGACACGCCAGTATTTGAGCCCTTGTTAGGTGAAACGCCACTATGGGGCGATACCGATGTACAAGGCCTATACGATGCCGCTACCGATATGTCGCCTATTCTTAACTTCTTAACCGAAGCGCTTATTCTAGAAGACGGCAACTACAAACTAGACCAACTAGAAGACAAAGACTGGGAACGCGAATGGATGAAAGACTTCCATCCAATGCAGTTTGGCGAACGCTTGTGGATTTGCCCTAGCTGGACAGACGTACCAGATCCTAGCGCGGTAAACGTAATGCTAGACCCAGGCCTAGCCTTTGGCACAGGTACTCACCCAACCACAGCACTTTGCTTAAAATGGTTAGACCAACTTGACCTTAGCAATAAAACCGTCGTGGACTTTGGCTGTGGCAGCGGCATTTTAGCCATTGCCGCAATTAAGCTAGGCGCTAAACGGGTAGTTGGGATAGACATCGACCCACAAGCAATTTTAGCTAGCCGCGACAATGCCGAGCGTAATGGCGTGGCCGACAAGCTAGAACTCTACCTACCTAAAGACCAACCTAAAGATTTCCAAGCAGATATTGTAGTGGCCAATATATTGGCAGGCCCACTTAAAGAGCTCAGCGAAATCATCCTAGCCTATTTAAAGCCGCAAGGTTCTATTGCCCTATCAGGCATTTTAGAAGAACAAAGCGACGAAGTAGTTACCGCCTATCAAACACAGTGCAATATGGATCCGGTTGTTCTTGATCAAGAATGGTGTCGATTAAGCGGAACAAAGCGCTAAGTTCACCAATAATGTGGCACAAACCCTCTACTAAAGGGTTTGCTGCCATATTCCGTAGCTAAAAATCCAGCTTTTTTTTTGAAAAATGTTCAAAATATAGCCTTTTCAGCGTGCCTAAAAAGTCGTAAACTACGCCGCCCTGAGATTGAGAAGAACGACAGTCATGCAAATAGGCAGTTACAAGCTGGACAATCCGGTGATACTAGCGCCTATGGCTGGAATTACCGATCAACCCTTTCGTCGCTTATGTTGGCGTTTAGGTGCGGGGCTTACGGTTTCAGAGATGGTGTCCAGTAACCCACGGGTTTGGAGTAGCCAAAAATCACTAAACCGCATGGTTCACCTAGATGAATGTGGCATACGCAGTGTTCAAATAGCAGGTTCAGATCCAGAATTGATGGCTCTCGCCGCCCAACATAATGTGGCAAATGGCGCGCAAATCATCGATATCAATATGGGCTGCCCAGCTAAAAAGGTAAACAAAAAGCTAGCTGGTTCGGCGCTATTGCAGCAACCCGAGTTAGTGAAACAAATTCTTGATGCTGTTGTACACGCAGTGGATGTGCCGGTGACCCTAAAGATTCGCACTGGGTGGTCACCAGAACATCGCAATGCTTTGCAAATTGCCAAGCTTGCAGAAGCAGCCGGTATTCAATCTTTAGCCATACACGGTCGGACGCGAGCGTGTATGTATAAAGGTTTAGCCGAGTACGACACCATCAAAGCAGTAAAACAAGAGGTTTCGATACCTATTGTGGCAAATGGTGATATCACCACACCGGAGCAAGCCAAGCACGTTTTGGATTACACCGGCGCGGACGCCATCATGATAGGTCGAGGAGCGCAAGGTAACCCTTGGCTTTTCAGAGAAATTAATCACTTTTTAAGCACCGGGCAGCATTTAGATGCACCCAAAGCCGAAGAAGTGAAGGAAGTAATGCTTCACCACTTAGACAACCTATATTCACATTATGGGGAGTACCAAGGGGTTCGTATCGCTCGCAAACATGTGGGGTGGTACTTGAAGCAATTAGCGGACACGGATGAGTTTCGTAGCCAGTTTAACCAGCTTGAATCAGCCCTGGTACAAACGTCCGCGATTGAACAGTTTTTCGAATAGTTGTGATCATTAATTAATTAAAAAGAGCGTCAAGTATGTTTGATTCAAATACCACCACAAACACACTTTCTACTATGACTAGCAGTGCAACTAGCACTGAAGTGAAAGAACGTCCATTACGCGATTCAGTTGAGCAAGCATTGCGCAACTACTTCGCACAATTAAATGGCGAAGATGTGTCTGAATTGTACGAATTAGTACTATCTGAAGTTGAAGCTCCGTTGCTTGACGTAGTTATGCAATACACTCGCGGCAACCAAACCCGCGCTTCAATCATGTTAGGTATCAACCGCGGTACTTTACGCAAGAAATTGAAAAAATACGGCATGAACTAAACACCTGTTCATAAGGTATTGATTAAAAAGCCAAAGTGAATGATTTTACTTTGGCTTTTTTGTTTTTGTCACACACCATGCTACACACCATAAAGTGTGTAAAACAGGTAACATTGACTAAATTTAGACTTAAAAAGGGTTTTACGAAATAGAGCGTAATTTGATTCATAGAAGAAACTATTTACTACTTAAACAAGCTAAAACAAAACCTGAATTAGCATCAATCCTAGGCGTTTCAGCAGCTTTCCTTACTAGGACCTTGTACAGGCCGGGCGTAAAATCATACGTAAATTCGCACTACCATCAATTTGACATTACCAAGAAATCGGGTGGTGTCAGAACAATTAGTGCTCCATCAGACGAATTAAAAGACCTTCAACGTAAATTGTCAGATTTACTATTAGATTGTAAAGAGGTGATTCATCTTGACAACAAAATTGAATGCACTCTTTCACATGGCTTCGAGCGAAAAAGGTCAATCATAACGAATGCGCGTATTCACCACGGTAAAAAGAATGTACTAAATTTAGATTTGGAAGATTTCTTTGGGAGCTTTAACTTTGGCAGGGTTCGAGGGTATTTTATTGCAAACAAAAGCTTTAAATTAGATCCCCATATAGCAACCATCATTGCCCAAATAGCATGCTATAAAAATGCTCTTCCTCAAGGGAGCCCATGCTCCCCTGTGATTGCCAACCTTATAACTAACAATCTTGATATTAAGCTTTCCAAGTTAGCTAAGAGAAATGGCTGCTCATATACAAGATATGCTGACGATATAACGTTTTCGACTAGAAAAAAAAGTTTCCCCACAGCTATTATCAAAAAAATTGAAGATACAACACTAGGTTCAAAATTACTTGGCGAAATAAGACGCTCTGGTTTTTCAGTAAACCCAAAAAAAACCAGATTACAATTTAAAGATTCAAGACAAGAAGCAACTGGATTAGTTGTTAATAAAAAAGTAAACATTAAATCTGAATATTGGCGCATAACCAGAGCTATGGCTCACTCTCTATTCAAAACAGGAAAATTTCAGATTTCTGAGCAAGATGGCTCTTATAGAAATGGTCATTTATCAGAGCTAGAAGGTCGATTGACTTTTATTGACTCTATCGATTTTTATAACAACCTAGAGAAAAAGAAAAAGCCAGAGCCAAAATATGAACCAAAGATACACACTGGAATTAATAAATTTCGTGATAAATTAAATTCAAGAGAAAAGGTTTATGGGAGATTTTTGCAATACAAGCATTTTTTTGCGAATGAACACCCAACAATATTGACTGAAGGGAAAACAGATAACGTTTACTTAAAAAGTGCTTTAAATCATCTTCAAGCCTCTTACCCTAATTTAGTAAACCCTAAATCAGCTAACGCAAAGTATTCCCCCAAGCTAAAATTCCCTGATTTAAACCGTAAAACAATGTACTTGCTCGATATGGGTGATGGTGCAACACCTTTTGTTAGGTTTGTTCAAAGGTATGCTGATGATTTAAAGTGCTTTGAAGACAAGAAAGCTAAGAATCCAGTAATTCTAGTACTGGATAACGACACTGGCCCCAAAGATTTATTAAATCATTTAGTAAAAAAGGTAAGATCATGCCCTAGTGATATAGCCACACTAAAAAGTAGCGGCTTTATTCACTTATTCCATAACCTGTATCTTATTTTGACTCCACTCAATGCTGGAGGAAAAGATTCCGCTATGGAAGACTTATTTGATACCGCAACTCTCGGTACTGTGATTGATGGAAAAACATTTTCTCCAGCTAAGCATATAGATATAAGCAAGCAATATGGAAAACATATTTTTTCGACTAAGGTTGTTCGCTCAAATAAAGCAAAAATCAACTTTGATAAATTTAAGTACATCTTTGATGAGATTGAGAAAGTTAAGCAGCACTTTTCAACATTATAATGCCTCATAGTATTATAAGCAGAATGACTTATAGAACCTAGCTGATAACTAGTGGCACCTCTGCACTGTGTTGTCTTACCACTTTGCTAAAGTTAACAACAGAGTCCAACATACGTTCTGCATATAAGGGAAAATTGAATTACTTGCACGAGTGGAATCTTTTATTCAAACTCGTTTTGGTGCAGAAATGCGTTAGAAAACCACCTCTAACGCAGATCTTCTAGATAAGAAAACTATCACAACCGTTATAGATTCAGTTGTTTAATAATCGCAATTAAGTCAAAAGGCTTGTTAAGCTGAGACTCTTGTAAAAAGGCTATCAGCTGTTCGGAATTAAGCGCATCAATATCACTCACTAGCTCTTCGGGCTTAAAGTTCTGTTTTATTTTCAGCCACTCTTCGAGTTTCTTCTTATCTTCAGTTTGAGCTGCGTATTCAACTAGTGAAAGGGAGTATTCATCGACCTGAACTTGAGTACAACGCTCCATCGCTTCGTGGCTGGCAATGAGTAGTACTACCTTTTTACTATCTGATGGTAAGTCTGCAAACCATATATTGTTTAGCTTATCTACTTCTATTTGGCTTCTACGGCCTTCTCTGCAACTCTGTGTTTTAGCATTTAAGGCTTGGTACTTAAGCTCCAAATCTTTTGCTAGATCTTCATTGCTTGTAAGCAAAGACGCAGAGGTAGCAGCCGCTGAAAACGTAAAAGTTAAGCACATTGTTAATAATTTAAGCCTATAGAGCATTGTATACGCACTCCCAAAAACGTCTTTCTTTACCGTGAGTGTAAATAGATGCGGTGCCTGCTATATCTTCTAACTTTCTCCGTTTGATTTCAGGAATACTTTTTAAAGCGTTAGCGTATAATTCCCAATTGTAAGTTGTAATTTGATATCCCGTAGAGATCAACTCTGCCGATTTGTATGTCCCCCTACCTGCAAATATCTGGAAAAACGGTACGATGCCAATGAGCTTATCCAGCAAACTCGCCATTTCAACTGTATCGTTCATCTGCTCTATATATCGTAACGTTCTATCGCTAGGCTCAAAGCCCTGCAAATGACAAAAACTTCCCTTACTCATAAGGCCTCCATAAAATTAATTATCAAGACTATCAGTAGAAAACTAATGAATCAATTTATATGCATTTGAAATCATTGCTTTACTTGGTGTTGCTTCAAAAAAGCAATCTTCGTGTTTAGTTTTCCAATTACATATACTTGCAGTGTGACAGTATCATTTTCTATAAAGATTACTGGCAGCGTGGCAATGAGTCTTTCGAAAGACGTATTGATGAGAATATAAACCTATGGAACTAGAACAAAGTAGCCAACTCCTAGATGATTACAAGAAGCATACTTGAGTTCTTAAGCCGAGTAAGTGACTTTAATAAATCTCGTGAAATTTGGTTCTGGGAGGTTAAGTAAACCAATATGAAGACTGTACTTATCTACGTAGCACTGGCGGTACTTAACTTTGTCGCCAACTTCGCTATTTTCAACTATTCGTTTAACTCTCAAGCTACACCTTTCTTACTCGAAGAGCAGAGAGTTGATAGCGCTATGTTGTCATTACAAACAACCCTTCCCGCTTATATTGCTTCTGCGATTGTGACCGCCATTATTTTCTATTGGGTAGCCCAAAAGAAAAAACAGTACTACATAAACTAATGTAACACCCATAACATATTGATTAAAAAGCCAAAGTGGGTAATTTCACTTTGGCTTTTTTGTGTTTCTCACACACCGAACTAGCTAAACTCGGTACCAAATTTACGGCTGCAGGTCGCTTTAAATTCTTCAACCTGAGACTGAGGGATGTCTATAGCAAACTCGACATCGTGAATCATACCTTGGGCAAATAAGGTTGCATTGCCACTCTGCAACAGCTTATCGCTAGAAGGTACATCTAAAGCAACGCCCTGATTATTGCGTATTGCGCTACCAATTCCTTCAAGAGCTTCGCCTCCCGCTAGCTTAACCTTAGTGCTAAGCTCTATACGAGGTTCGTGGTAGGCACGATTTCCGTACATATTTGCTTGATAGTGCCCCTCGGGATAACAAACAAAAATCAACATATTGCGCTCATGAGATACGATGGTAGCGATATGAGTAATCTCTTCACCAAATGCATCCTTATGCACCAATACACCTGCACTTGCCATCGCAGAAGCCATGACCAAGGAAGTAGCTATAAGTAGTTTTTTCATAATTAACACCACCAAATCAGACGTACCAAATTTAACAGCAGACAAAGTACCATTTGCGATATTTAATATCGCCATATTCACGATAACCAGCCCCTAATACTTGAAGGAGATCGTATTTCAGGCTGCGACAGGCTAAGGCAATACAGGGATTAGCTCAGTGACGTCGAATGTTTGTATTAGCGAGAGCGGCTACATTGGTGAGTTTGCCCAATCAGCCATCTCGCTGATTCTGGCACAAAAAAAACCAATCACTTATGAAGAGAGATTGAGCTAAACGTTCGGAAAGGACTGCCAATACATCAGACAAAACGTATTGGCACTTTGTGGTTAGCCGAGCATCTTACGTGCGGCTTCAACAACAATGTTTACTGCTTGGTGTTCGGTGTTTTTCATCAAGCTTTCGTCTGGGATCTCTTGCTGGGTTCTATTCACAATCACGCCTGCTACACAGCCTGCTTTTAAGCCTTGCGAGGCACACATGGTAAATAAAGTGGCGCTTTCCATTTCAAAGTTAAGTACGCCCATGGCTTGCCATTCCTCCATTGAACCTTGGAAGGCTTTAACTACGCGGCCAGACACCGTGTCGTAACGCTCTTGGCCTGGGTAAAAGGTATCGCTAGAAGCAGTTACACCCACATGACAGGTTGCCTTGGCTTCTAATGCCGCACTGTTTAAGGCTTGCATACAAGAAAAATCGGCTACCGCAGGAAACTGCATCGGAGCAAAATGGCTGCTGGCGCCATCTAAGCGAACCGAAGCGGTTGTTACAATTACATCACCCACATTAATATGTGGCTGAATAGCGCCGGTAGTACCTACCCGCAAGAAGGTGCGAATACCTAGTTGCGCCAACTCTTCAACGGCAATTGAAGTGGACGGCCCACCAATGCCGGTTGAACATACTACAACGGGTGTACCGTCCAATTTACCTAGGTAAGAGGTAAATTCGCGCTGCGAGGCTAAAAACTCCGGCTCTTCTAGTAACGAGGCAATCCGTTCTACGCGCTGCGGGTCGCCAGGAATAATGGCTAAAGTTGCGCCTTTTAGCATCTCTGGGTTTAAGCCAAGATGAAATACACTCGCTTGCTGGTTCATGTTTACCTACTTAATGTCGTCCAATGATTGATGAGCAGAGCATAGGACGAGAACTGAGCAATAAGTGTGAAACATCTCGCATTTGAAGCGAACTTAGCAGCAAATAGCCCAATAGTTACTGCTTGTGTTGATCAAAACGCCTACTCAAAAAAAACATTAAATTAATCAATAATCGAACTTTTATTGGCTGCTGTGTTCTACAATAGCCTGAAATAGTTTTTGTGCTTACTTGAGGTAACAACCATGAATAAACAGCTACTTATTGGCTTAACTTTAACCCTAGGTTTAGTCGGCTGTGCCAGTAAACAATCGGAGCCAAGCATGGATTTAGCAGATAGCCGTTGGTATATGACCAGTGATTTCTACAACATTGCAGATATTAAGCTGCCGGCATTTACCTTAGAAGAAAATGAAAACGGCTTTAAAATTTCTGGCACTACAGGCTGCAATAACTTTTTTGGCCAAGCTGAGTGGGATGGAAAGCAACTCAAGGTTAACCAACCAATAGGAATGACCCGCAAAATATGTGGTGACATGGCTAACAAAATTGAAATGGAATTTGTTCAAGCGCTAGAGCAATCTTTAGTGAGTGATGGCGAGAACTTACGCTTAAACAACGGTGCAATGTTTAAGCGCGTACCTAAAAGCTAAATTTTTAGGTTTATACGGTAGCGCTAAACCAGCGCTGCCGTGCATCTTTAACCCCCGCAACAGCCATCAAAACTGCAATTACGGCACTACTACTCAAGACCCACCAGTTAGTAACTAATTGATGCTCTTGCCACTCTACCGGGTTTACTTGCCACTGCCATTGAGCAATTGCCCAATCTAATCCCCAACCAAATGCCATAGCGCTAGCAACCACCCCAACTAAATAAGCGACCAATGCCCGCATACCCAGTTCTTGGCGAACCAACATTAGCGTTGCAATGTTAGTGGCTGGACCAGCCAACATAAATACCAAAGCAGCTCCTGGAGATATGCCAGCAATAATTAAGCCTGCTGCAATGGGCGTTGAAGCAGTGGCACAAATGTACATGGGGATCCCCACCAACACCATTACCACCATGGTGATCCATCCTTGCCCCCATCGAGTCATAAAGCTTTCGGGCACGTAAGTTTGAATGAGCGCCGCAAAGACTAAGCCTAACACTAGCCACAGGTAGCTATCTTCCACTAACTCTACAAAACTATGCAGCCATTGCTTGGTATTCACTTTTGCCCGACTCTGCGCTGGCGAAGGCTTGGCCTCACTGGCACAACTATTTTTGCCACTACAACAGCTTTTAACCTTGGTAGAGCTGGCTGGCTCGTCCTCGCCTTTGCCAACCAATAAGCCGGCTACAATAGCACTTACTATTGCCGCTATTGGCCTTACGATCGCCATTACCGGCCCTAGCAGGGCGTAAGAAACGGCTACTGAATCTACCCCAGTTTCTGGGGTGGCAATTAAAAATGAGGTAGTGGCACTTTTAGAGGCGCCAGCGCGGCGCAATCCCATGGCCGCAGGAATCACCCCACAAGAACACAAAGGCAACGGCGCACCAATAAATGCGGCTTTAACAGTGGTACTCGCTTTGCTGTTACCCAAGTGCTTGGCTAACCAACGGCTAGGTAAGCCTAACTTAAGGCTAGCAGCAATCACAAAGCCCAAAAACAACCATGGGGCTGCACTTAAGAAAAGATTTATAAAGTTATTCAATAGCATCATCTAAGGCCTTTAGTATTGAACAGGAACGTGCACTTTCTTCTCCGCCGCAGCAGGCATCGTGAAGAGTTTTAAGGGTTGTTTCAAAGGCTTTTAGCTCTGCTAGTTGCTGCTGAACCTTAGCCAGTTTTTGCCCTACAACATTGCTTACATCGTTGCAGCTGGCGGTTTCTGCGTGCTCTCGCAGAGTGAGTAGCTCCAATATGTCTTTAATTGATAAACCAGCTTGTTTAGCGCGTTGGATAAACCTCAAACGCGCTAAATCTTGCGTGCTGTACATACGGTATAGGTTCTCGCCACGCGCCGCTGGCAGCACTAAGCCTTTACGCTCGTAAAAGCGCAAGGTTTCCACCGTTAAACCACTTAGCTTTGCTAGCTCACCAATCTTGTACATAACCATCCTCCATTTCTTTTATGATAAACCCTGTAGCTAGGTATAGGGTCAAGAGTTTTATGAAAGAAACAAAAAAGCCTGATAAAAATCAGGCTTTTGGGGATAGTGATTTTGACCTTGCGCTACTCGTAACGATTACGCTCTTCGGGCAAGTCTGAAGAATACTCAACAAACTCCACTTCAAAGCTATTCGGGTCGCGAAAATACACATTACGACGATGGCTACTTTGGGCTCCTTCATGGTGAATCCGAAAGCCTGCATTTAACATACGAGTGATTAAACCGTCCAAATCAGCCGTAATGTAAGCAAAATGCGCCATACCTACTTGATTCCCTTCGAGCGGCCGATTCTCTCCATAACCTTGATCGTTAAACGTAAGGTATTGATCATCATCGCCAAAATGTAACCAATGCCGCTCTACCCCATACCAAGTTTGCTTACCTTCTCCTCTCACTTGCCAATGAGGAAAAGCTGCCTGATAAAAAGCCAAGGTTTGCTGCATGTCATTTACCACTAAGTTCAGATGTTCTAATTGCATCGTGTTCTCCTTTGCGCTTTTAGTGCTAATTAAAGCTATTTATTGTTACTGTGCTTATCAGCCTAAAACCTCAACCTAAGTTGAGGTAAAGAGATTTTTTGCCTAATTTTAAAATTTGTAGGAGGTAGCTATGCAAGATCAACCTAAACAGGCTTTGTCTGTTGGTTTTGTAGCTAAGCGCTGTGGTATTAAGGTGTCTACGCTGCACTATTACGAAACTAAAGGTTTAATTAACAGTTGGCGTAATCACGGAAATCAGCGGCGTTATCATCCCGATGTATTACGGCGAGTATCGGTCATTAAGGCTGCCCAAAAAATGGGAATAAGTTTGGCAGAGATAAAAGCCGCTTTTGCCAAGCTACCCAATCAACGTACCCCCAATAAATCCGACTGGGAAGCTCTCTCGCAGCAATGGCGGGATATACTAAATCAACGTATCAAACAGCTGGAGAATTTACGTGATGCCCTCACAGGCTGCATCGGATGTGGTTGTTTATCCATGAAAAGCTGCCCGCTGTATAACCCTAATGACAAACTCGCCAGCGAAGGACAAGGACCAGTTATTTTAAACCGCAACAATCAGCTCTCATAAAAAAGTCATATTTTTCCCGCATACTTAAGAACTATTTACAGCCTTAAAGCGTTCTATTGTTGATAACAAAGGAGTGTCTATGTTTAGTTTTCTAAAACCTAACCCACTTAAGCGTAAGCGTCAAAAGTATGATGCATTGCTGGAGTCTGCAATGTTGGCTCAGCGGCGTGGCGACATTATGACTTACTCGATGTTAAGTGCCGATGCTGACGAACTATGGAAAGAAATAGAGCAACTAGAGTCTCAGCAAAGATAATTAACAAAAATCACAGCAAGCTCCTCGCAAGCTACTGATATAAAAGTTATTTTTACTCAAGTAGTTGAGTCATTTTACCAAGCCGTTCATACTGGTTAAATATCAACCAAATATGTATTGTTTGTAAAATGGCCGACAAAGCGACCGTTCCACCACAGTTCAAAACAAACTACGTAAAGCTCGGAACCGTTGTGGTGATGGTCTCCTTGTTCAGTTTAGCCATTTTGGCGATTGTCTTCACAGCCCTAGAAAACATTCAACAAGAAGTAGAGCAAAAGGTTAAAGAGTCTCTTCAAACGGTACTAAGAGCTACCCAAGAAGCCCACCATATATGGATTCAACATCGAATTTTGGAGTTAAGTAATACTGCTCAATCAGAATCGGTGACGCTGTCTTCCAGTATTATTCTCAACCAAGACGCTCCCTCAATCATGCGAGCCAGTGCAGAAGCCACCATCAAACGAAGATTCAGCTTAATGATGGAAACCTATCAAGATAAAGCCTATTGGCTAAGTGACCTAAACGGACAAGTGCGCTACTCCAATAAGTCTAATGAGATAAACAAAACTCACCCCTTGTTTGAATTTAAAGCCGATAAAATGGAACAAGTACTAGCAGGCGAAACCTTGTTTATTACCGGCTTGCCTCAACAAACTAAACACAGTAACAATATGTACTTTAGTGCCCCGGTATTTAATTCAGATAAACAGTTACAAGCAGTACTTATTGTAAGTGTTAACCAAAGTGACCATTTCAGTCGAATTACTCAATTGGGTCGAATTTGGGATTCAGGTGAAACTTACGCTTTTGATCGCAACGGCTTAATGCTATCGGCTAGTCGCTTTGACGAACAACTGCATCGTTTAGGGTTACTGGAGCCAGGGCAAGATGCCATCAACAATTTGCATATCCGTGTTCCTAATGCAGCCGCTAACCAAAAGCCTAACGCACTCACCTTAATGGCCCAAAGCGCCACCCAAGGAATTACCGGTTACGATCTTAAGGGATATCCCGACTACCGAGGCATACAAGTAGTGGGAGCTTGGACATGGCAACCCACTTATGATTTTGGTTTAACCACCGAAATCGACCAAGCAGAAGCCTTTCAGATCTACTATCGCACCCGAAATATTGTGCTACTGGGAATTATTAGTTCCTTGCTGGTTGCGGTGAGTTTATTTCTATTACTCTACGTTAGCCAACGTAATGCTAAACAAAATCTGCGCCAAGCCAGAATGGTATTGGAAGATAGAGTAAAAGAACGCACTGCAGATTTAGAAGCCTCGCAACAGGAACTACGCACCGCCTATCGCGAGCTAGAAAAACTGGCGGTTACCGACAGCCTAACCGGTATACCTAACCGCCGCTGTGCCGATGAGTTTCTTGAACAAGAGTGGCGACGTGCTCAACGTGGTGGCTACCCTATTACTATTATGCTTATCGACATTGATCACTTTAAACAATACAACGACCACTATGGCCACCCAGCTGGCGATGTATGTTTAGAGAAAGTGGCTCAAACCTTAATTGCTACGGGTATTTGTAAACGCCCGGGAGATCTTATCGCTCGCTACGGCGGTGAGGAGTTTATTGCGATTTTGAGCAATAGTGATTTCGACTATGCTGAATTCTCGGCTAAGCGACTCGTAAAAGCCATTAACAAGGCCGAAATTCCACACCAGTTTAGTTTGGTAGAGAAGCAAAGCCACATCACCATTAGTGTGGGCGTCTCAATTGCCGAAAGCGCAGATATAGGTTTAACAGAGATTATAGATTTGGCTGACAAAGCACTTTACCTAAGCAAGCAAAACGGCCGCAATACTTTTCGCTTTAAATTGCCGGAGGCAAACTCAAGTACCAAGGTAAATAGTTAAGCGGCTAAACAGGTTTATGAAAGCTAGGAAACGGATGCTAAGCTCTATTATTTACACCAACCCGCAATTAATGCTTACCAAGTGGTCAACTAAGGCCATTTAAGCGCTTGGCGTAACGGCTAATTTAAGCTTTTGTTTCACTCAATTTGCCCCATTTACCAACATTTCTCAGTTAAAAACGGCGCATTCTTCACACTTTTGCTGTAAAATGCGCGCCTCAAACCTAAGTTGTTTATTTTTCGGGCAACTTGTACCGCTAGCGCATGTAACTGCTAATGAGGATAAAACCCCAATGGAAAACGCTCGACCGATTCGACGTGCACTGATTAGTGTTTCAGATAAAACAGGCATTATCGAATTCTCACGATCTTTAGCCCAACAAGGTGTAGAGATCTTATCTACTGGTGGCACCGCAAAATTACTGGCCGAAAACGGCATCGAAGTTATTGAAGTATCTAACTACACTGGCTTCCCAGAAATGATGGATGGACGTGTTAAAACTTTACATCCAAAAGTACACGGTGGCATTTTAGGTCGACGCGGTACCGATGATGAAGTGATGAACAACCACGGCATTAATGCTATCGATATGGTTGTTGTTAACCTTTATCCTTTTGCAGCAACAGTAGCTAACCCAGATTGTAGCCTTGAAGATGCGGTAGAAAACATCGACATCGGTGGCCCAACTATGGTGCGTAGTGCGGCTAAAAACCACAAAGACGTAACCATTGTGGTTAATGCATCAGACTACGATCGCGTACTCGCCGAAATGGCAGCCAACGATAAGTCGCTAACTCACGCTACTCGCTTTGATTTAGCTATTGCAGCCTTTGAACATACTGCAGCTTACGACGGCATGATCGCCAACTACTTTGGCACTATGGTTCCTAGCTACGGCGACAACAAAGAAGGCGACGAAGACAGCAAGTTCCCACGTACCTTCAACAGCCAATTTATTAAAAAGCAAGACATGCGCTATGGCGAAAACAGCCACCAAGCGGCAGCTTTTTATGTTGAAAACAACATTGAGGAAGCTTCAGTATCTACTGCCACTCAACTTCAAGGTAAAGCCTTGTCGTTTAACAACATTGCCGATACTGATGCAGCACTAGAATGTGTGAAAGAATTCGACGAGCCTTGCTGTGTAATCGTAAAACACGCTAACCCATGTGGCGTAGCGCTAGGCGGCAATATTCAAGAGGCTTACGAGCGCGCATACAAAACCGACCCAACTTCTGCCTTTGGCGGCATTATTGCCTTTAACCGCGAGTTAGATGCCGATACTGCTGAAGCCATTGTGTCTCGCCAGTTTGTAGAAGTAATCATTGCCCCTAAAATTTCTGAAGCCGCCGCACAAATTGTTGCTGCGAAGAAAAACGTACGTTTATTAGAGTGTGGCGAATGGTCAACTAAAACCACCGGTTTGCAGCTTAAGCGTGTTAACGGCGGCTTATTGGTTCAAGATCGCGACCAAGGCATGGTAACTCAAGACGAACTAAGCGTTGTGAGCAAGCGCCAGCCTAGCGAAGAAGAGCTGCGTGATGCGCTATTCTGCTGGAAAGTGGCCAAATATGTTAAGTCTAACGCCATTGTTTACGCAAAAGGCAACATGACTATTGGCGTAGGCGCTGGCCAAATGAGCCGCGTATACAGCGCTAAAATTGCTGGCATTAAAGCCGCCGACGAGAAGCTAGAAGTAGCAGGCAGTGTAATGGCATCGGATGCTTTCTTCCCATTCCGCGATGGTATCGACGCAGCAGCCGAAGCTGGCATCACTTGTGTAATTCAGCCTGGTGGCTCAATGCGTGATGACGAAGTGATTGCAGCAGCCGATGAACATGGCATGGCCATGGTGTTCACTGGCATGCGCCACTTCTACCACTAAAAAACCACAGCCAGCCTCGCGCTGGCTGTTTTGTATTTCGGCTTGGTAAGCCAAGCCCCGTTTACTCAGTATTGGATAGACAAACATGAACGTACTTGTGATTGGCGGCGGTGGCCGCGAACATGCTCTAGCATGGAAGGCTGCGCAATCTCCTTTAGTTGAAAAAGTATTTGTTGCCCCAGGTAACGCCGGTTCTGCGCTAGAGCCTAAGCTAGAAAACGTAGCCATTGGCGTAGAAGACATTACTGCTTTACTTAGCTTTGCTCAGCAAAACCAAGTTGAACTCACCATTGTTGGCCCAGAAGCGCCATTGGTTATTGGTGTGGTTGATGCCTTTAGAGCCGCAGGCCTTAAAATCTTTGGCCCTACCGAAAAAGCTGCTCAACTAGAAGGCTCTAAGTCATTCACTAAAGACTTTTTAGCTCGTCACGACATTCCAACGGGTTACTACCAAACCTTTACTGAGGTTGCCCCAGCGATTGCCTACGTAAAAGAGCAAGGCGCACCCATTGTGGTTAAAGCCGATGGTTTAGCTGCAGGTAAAGGCGTAATTGTCGCCATGACCGAAGCCGAGGCAATTGCCGCTATTGAAGACATGCTTGCCGATAACGTCTTTGGCGAAGCCGGTTCTCGCGTAGTAATCGAAGAGTTCTTAGACGGCGAAGAAGCTAGCTTTATCGTAATGGTAGATGGTAGCAACGTATTGGCAATGGCCACCAGCCAAGACCACAAGCGTGTTGGCGATGGTGATAGCGGCTTAAACACTGGCGGCATGGGTGCTTATTCACCAGCTCCGGTGGTTACACCAGAAATCCACCAGCGCATAATGGATGAAGTGATCATGCCGACGGTTAAAGGCATGGCCGCTGAAGACAATGAGTACACTGGCTTCCTATATGCTGGATTGATGATTATGGCCGACGGTTCGCCAAAAATCATTGAATACAACTGCCGCTTTGGCGACCCAGAAACTCAACCAATTATGATGCGTATGCAGTCTGACATTGTTGAACTATGTTTAGCTGCTGTTGATCGTAAATTGGATACTAAAACTGCTGAGTTTGATCCTCGCGCAGCAATGGGCGTAGTGCTAGCTGCTGCTGGCTACCCAGGCTCTTACCCTAAAGGTGACGTAATCACACTGCCAAGCCTTAGCGAAGAAACCAGTAGTGCTAAAGTGTTCCATGCCGGTACTAGCGAAAAAGACGGCAACATTGTAACTAACGGCGGCCGTGTATTGTGTGCTACCGCTCTAGGTAACAACGTTACCGAAGCCCAAGCAAATGCGTATGCGCTAGTGAAAAAAGTAGCTTGGGATGGCATGTTCCATCGTAACGATATTGGTTACCGCGCCATCGCCCGCGAAAAAAGCTAAGTAAACCAAGCCGCTTGGCAACAAGCGATATATCAAGCCACTACAAATAAAATTTGCAGTGGCTTTTTTTGTTTTATATCTCTCAGCCAGTTCTTTATCTCAATTATCAAAGAGCAATGCTATTATTCACTTGTCGGTACTAACTAGAGATATTTATGGAACAACATAATTGGCTAGAAGATATATTAGCCTTGCTTATTGGCACGACCATGGTGGCCTTAGGCGTGTTCTTTTTTAAAGAAACCCAACTTCTTACGGGTGGTACCGCCGGATTAGCCTTACTTGCCAGCCAATTTATGAATTTGTCTTTTGGGCAAATGTTCCTGCTCATTAACCTGCCCTTTTTTGTACTAGGTTTTGCCAAAATGGGGGCAGCCTTTACTTTTAGAACCGTAGCTTGTGTACTTTTAGTGTCGGTGCTTACCGATTACATGCACCTAGTCATCGAGATTGCCCACCTCAATAGAATTTATGCGGCGCTGAGTGGCGGATTTTTAATCGGCACTGGCATGCTTATTCTCATTCGCCATAAAGGCAGTTTGGGCGGTGTGAACATCTTGGCCCTGTATCTACAAAAGCGTTTTGCAATTCGTGCTGGACATGTACAAATGGGCTTAGATGTGGTGATAGTAACCGCCTCTTACTTCTTAGTACCACTTAGCGTGTTACTGTGGTCTATTGCTGGTGCATTTGCCTTGAACATAGTAATTGCACTTAATCACAAAAGTGGTCGCTACCAAGGGTTGTCTTAATCTTTCGCTATGTTTAATCAATCACTCGAAGCGGTTTTTCTCCAGCACGACCAATTACTCCAAAGCTACCTGCAATACTGGCAGTTCAGCCCTTTTCAACAACACAGTCTAGCTTGGCAAAACCAAGCGCTAGTGGACCAAGTAAAAAACTTAAACACAACTCAAATTCAACAACTTGAACAATCCCCAGAACAAGCGGTTGAGTTGTTTGCTAAATACTTCCCCGAGCTAAAGCCATGTTTAGCACTATGGCAACCCCAAGCGGCAATAAGCGCCGATTTGGAGACCCCTTTTTGGTTAACCAACGGAATAAAGGGGCGAAAGGCAGCGCAAATTCAAGCCTTTAGCGAACAGCTACAAGGTGAATACTTACCAATACTGGAGTGGTGCGCCGGCAAAGGGCATTTAGGGCGTTTAATTAGCTTTCACCATCAATTGCCAATAACCAGTTTAGAGTGGCAAGCAAGTTTATGTGACAGCGGCCAGCAACAAGCTAATCAACTTTCACTGCCACAACAATTTCATCACTGCGATGTACTTGAGCCAGGCGCCCAGCAGCACCTCAAAAGTAAGCAACATGCGGTAGCCTTGCATGCCTGTGGGGAGTTACACCTGCAGCTACTGCGCTTAGCCGCAAATCATAAGCCACAAAAGCTTAGTATTTGCCCCTGTTGTTATCATTTAATCAACAGCTCTCACTACCAGCCTTTATCAAAGCTGGCTAAGCAAAGTGTACTTACCTTAAGCAAAACAGATTTGCGACTGGCGGTGGCTCAATCAGTCACCTCGGGGCAGCGAGTACAAACTCTACGTCAGCGCGAAATACACTGGCGACTCAGTTATCAAAGCTTACGCGAAGAGCTCACTAACAGCGATCACTACCAAGCGCTGCCTTCTGTTGGTAAGCAGTGGTTCAGTCAAGAAGCCCGATTTGCAGACTTTGCGCAGTGGGCCTGCCAACAACATCAAATAGGTTTTCCCGATACTTTTGACCAACAGCTTTACCTGGAAAAAGGCCAACAACGCCACTTGTTAGTAAGGCAACTCGAGTTAGTACAACTGCTATTTCGTCCTATTATGGAACGGTGGTTATTGTTAGATCGTTGTTTATTTCTTCAGCAACTAGGCTATCAAGTTGGGTTAGTGGAACTTTTTCCCTTTAAAACTAGTCCACGTAATGTGTTAATACAGGCGCAACTCAGCTAGCTCTGGTTTACACTTTTAAGTGCAATGCTTGCCTATTGGTTTACATTGTTAATTGCTCAATTTTTTTGGAGACGCTATGTCACGTTGTTTAGCCTTAGTTTTGTTATGTTTCAGCTTTAATCTGTTGGCGACAGAACAGGAGGATCAATATGAAGAAGTCTATAATCCAAAACTATCTGAAGTGGAAAAACAAGCTGCAAATGAACCAGAGTCAAAACAGCTAGAGCCTGCAACGTCGACAGATACAAAAAAGCTTGAAGAGCAAGCCGCTAAAGCTGTTGCACCATCTACAAGCAAACCCGAAAAAGAACTTGCCTTGCCAGACCAAACTAAGCCAATTATTCCGATTGTTGTCGGTAAATCTAGCGAAGCCAGCGCGAGTGAGACTACAGAAGAACAAAAACAAGATGTATGGGGGCCACTATCGTTACTCAATACTGAACTTAGTCCCAATAGTACTGCCACGCTAGATTGGTATTCAGGGCATTTACCCGGTGGTTTTGAGCTAGCCACCCCAGTAGTGGTTATTCACGGCAAAGAGCCAGGCCCACGAGTATGCCTAACAGCTGCCATTCATGGTGATGAAGTAAATGGCGTAGAAATCGCTCGCCGAGTAGTGCAAAACCTGAAACCCGATGATCTAAAAGGCACCATTATCTCGGTGCCAGTAGTTAATATTGATGGCTTGTGGCGTAAAGACCGATACATGTCGGACCGCCGCGATCTAAACCGTGCCTTTCCTGGTGACCCAAATGGCTCTACTGCTTCGCGGGTAGCTCATAGTTTATTCAACAGTATTATTCGTCATTGTGACAGCGTGATAGATTTACACTCTGGCTCAATGTTCCGCGAAAATGTTAGCCAACTACGCGCCGATATTACACTGCCCGCAGTATCTGAGTTGGCGGCACATTTTGGCGCTATCCCTGTGCTGCAAAGTATTGCCCCACCAGGGAGTTTGCGCGGTGCAGCCACCGCTGCTGGAATACCTGCGGTTGTTATGGAGGTAGGAGGCCCGTTTACCGTAGACGTTCAATTGGTTGAAACTGGTGTAAAGGCTTTGCGCAGTTATTTAAGCGCAATCGAAATGTTGCCGCGCTCGTTTTTTTGGTCATCGCCGCAACCCGTGTTTTATGCCTCAGAATGGGTTCGTTCTCGCCAAGGTGGCATTTTGATTAACAAAGTAAAACTGGGGCAAAAAGTAAATAAAGGTCAAACACTTGGGGTAATTAGCAACCCCATTAATGACGAAGTAGAAACCTTATATGCACCTTTTAATGCAGTAGTATTGGGTCGCGCTCAAGATCAATTTGTTAGTGCAGGGTACGCAGTCTTCAACTTAGGTGAACGCCGCAGCATTGAAGATCTTGAACAACAAGGTGAGAAGATTAAGCAAAAAGTGGTTGAGAAAAATGCCGAGCAAATGGGCTTGAATAACATAACTGAAGCCACTGAAGATACCAAGACTAAGGGCGAAAGTATCCCCCCCGACAACTCTATTTCTAACGGTGATTCAACTGAAGGGTTAGCTAACCCTGCCGAAGAAGAACCACCAGCGGAAAGCGCCGTACCAGATAGCCAAGTGGATGAAGAGCTAAACACCACACCATCTTCCCATGTTAGCTAGGAGATAAAGCTTGCAGCAAACAAAGCATGTTACCCGTTGTGAGTGGTGTGGAACCGATAAAGGCTACCAGGATTACCACGACCAAGTATGGGGGCGCCCTGTAAATGACCCCATCGAGCTATTTGCAAAATTATGTCTTGATGGGCAGCAGGCAGGTTTGTCGTGGATAACTATATTGCGAAAGCAGCAAAGCTACTACCAAGCTTTTGCTCAGTTCCAACCCGAAAATATCGCCTTGTTTACAGAGCAAGATTGCCAACGCTTAATGGAAAATACTGGGATCGTGCGCAACAAACTAAAGATCAATGCTATTGTTAAAAATGCCAAAGCCTATTTGGCTATAGAAGCAGCAGGCCAAAGTTTTAGCGAATATATTTGGCAATTTGTGGAAGGAAAAACCATAGTAAATAGCTACACAACCGTACAAGAGATCCCTACCGAAAGCCCTCAGTCACAAGCCATGTCAAAAGCCTTAAAAAAAGCCGGTTTTAGCTTTGTTGGCCCCACTATTTGTTATGCATTTATGCAAGCGGTTGGCATGGTGAATGATCACGTCGCTGGCTGTCACGTTTATCAAGAGACGGTAGCGCTGGCAAAAGTGGAATAATTGAAACACCAATCATAGCTAAACGCGTAACTCTTAACTGAGTTGCGATTATCCGTGTAGTAAAGTTGGTATATACGCTTAAAGTAATTGCTTCCTCGGGGGATGATGAGGAGAGCCGGTTCGCCTGATCGGCGATTACATCATTCTTATTTTAAAACTATTTGTATTTAACTATTTCGGTTTAGCGTTGTTCTGAGATTAACGGCTTAATTCAGCAATGCGTTGTTCTTCAGTTTTTTTGTTTTGTAGGTAACTTAGTGCAACCCAACCCATAAAATCCATCATAATCATTCTCTCTATATTAGTGTTAAATTTAGCGGCTACGTTCTTGAAGTTTTTGTTCTTCAGTTTTGTTGTATCCAAAGTAGTTAAGGGCTACTAATCCAAATAAATCGTACATAATTTGTTTCCTATTGTTAGTTGTTTAACTAGCGGCTACGTTGAGCTACTGTTTGTTCGTTGTTTAACTAGCGGCTACGTTGAGCTACTGTTTGTTCGTTGTTAACGTTTTTAGCGCGAAGAGCGTAATATAATCCGAATAATTCCATAATATGTTCACCTTTATGTTTAAGTTAATTCTGAAAGAAAATAACCTCTAGCAGATGCTTTTTGTTACTAACTTTCTCTTACGGTTTTAATTTTATGCGACACAACGCACATTTAGTATTATGAAATTTAATTTTTACATTATTAAATTTAGCTTTTGGTAATTAAATTACCAAACCGCCTCGTTGAAAACACTTTCATTACACTTTTCTTAGCACGCCATTCAAAAATTCTTTGCTAACGAACAGCAAAAAGATCATTAAGCTGTTACTTCACTCAGCTTTTCCTGCAATTAATTGAGCTACGCTAGGAAAAAACAACGCCCCGAAGTAAAAGGAGTAACAATGCAAGCTATCCAAGCTCAACATCATGGCGACACACTTAGCCTTAACCAAATTGACGACTTACAAGCAAATGTCGAGCAGATCCTCATAAAGGTTGAGGCCGCTGGGGTGAACCCTGTAGATACTTACATCGTTGCTGGTACTAACAATTACACCGCGACGTTTCCCCATACTCCAGGAAAAGACGCCGCCGGTACTATTGTCCAGTTGGGGGCCAAGGTAACAGGCTTCGAGTTAGGGCAACGCGTGTATTGTGCTGGCACCATAAGTGGCGCCAGTGCTGAATTATGTTTAGCTAGCCCACAGCAAGTTCATCCCCTTCCCGATGGCTTAAGCTTTGAACAAGGCGCTTGTTTGGGCACACCTTACGCAACAGCTTGGCGAGCTTTGTTTATTCGCGCCAAGATTCAAGCTGCTGAAACAGTGTTGATTCATGGCGCTAGTGGCGGAGTAGGTTTGGCAGCAATTCAATTAGCCAAGGCGGCAGGATGCAGAGTGTTTGCTACTGCAGGTAGTGATGCAGGTTTAGCTTTATTGAAACAACAAGGTGCAGACCTTGTGGCTAATCACCACCAAACAGATCATTACCAAGTACTACAACAAGCCGGAGCGGTTGATGTCATTTTGGAGATGCTGGCAAATCAAAACCTAGGCGATGACCTTCCCTTGCTTAATAAAGGTGGAAGAGTAGTAATAATAGGTAGTCGCGGCAGCGTAGAAATTAATCCGCGTGATTTAATGGCGCGAGACGCCTGCGTAATGGGTATGGCGCTGGCAAATGCCGATAGCAAACAGCTCACTCAAATACACGCGGCAATATATGCGGGTGCCACAGCAGGTTTTGTGCGCCCTGTAATAAGCCAAAGCTTTAAGTTGGCCGACACCACTTTAGCCCATCAAGCAGTTATGCAAGCAGGTGCTACTGGTAATATTGTTATCCAAATTAACCAGTAACCAATATCAAGTATAAAAAAAGCGGCTTAAGCCGCTTTTTTGTTGCCTGCTGTTTACAAATCTTTAGTGCTCTCTAGGTAACCAAGATCAGAAATAAGTGTGTAAGCACGCGCTTTTTCAGTGAAGCTTTGCTGCGACTCGATAATCTCTTTAGCTAGTGGATCACGGGCTGCGTGTTCCGCTAGCAACTCATCATTGGCTTTTTTCAATGCAGTGAGAACTTCTTTAGGGAAGGTGCGCACTTTAATGTCTGGGTATTCTTGCAACATAGTTGCCCAGTTATTGGTGCTCATTGCCGTGGCTTCTACATAAATATCAAAGGCTGTGGCGCGCATTGCCGTTTCTAGAATGGCCTGCAAATCTGATGGTAAAGATTCAAACTTCTTCTTGTTCACAAGAAACATGTTCTCTGAACCTGGCTCATGCCAGCCGGTGTAGTAGTAAGGAGCAATTTTGTGAAAGCCCATGCGTAAATCTAGCGAAGGCCCAACCCACTCTAAGGCGTCAATAGTATTACGCTCAAGCGCGGTATATAACTCAGCTGGCGGAATGTTTACTGGCGTAGCACCTAGTTTGGCCAGCACTTCACCAGCAAAACCTGGGATACGCATTTTCAGATTTTGTAGATCTTCTACACTGTTAATTTCATTGCGAAACCAGCCGCCCATTTGCACCCCAGTATTGCCACCTGGGAAGGTTAGCAAGTTATGCGGCTGATACACCTTCGCCATAAGTTCTTTGCCACCACCATAGCTATACCAAGCGTGTTGCTCCATCGCCGTCATTCCAAAAGGCATGGTGGTAAAAAACATGGTGTTAGGCACTTTACCTTTATAGTAATAAGACGCCGAGTGGCCCATGTCATACTGGCCGCTTTTTACAAGATCAAAAATACCCAAAGGCGCTTTGTGCTTGTTGGCAGAATCAACACGAATCACCAGCCGGCCATTCGACATCTGTTCGGCCATTTTGGCAAAACGTTGCACCCCAGTATCAAGCAGCGGGAATTTAGTAGGCCAAGATTCAGCTAGCTTAAGTTTATAAACCTTGCCTTCTGCAATAGCATTAATTGAAAAACAGCTCGCCAATAACACAGTAAAACAGAGCAATCCTTTTCTCATGGTAAATCCTTATGTGTAGGTAGTACTTTAGTGATTATTATTATGTTGTGTCGCAGAAACTAAAGTCATACTTTAGTTTCATTAACAGAATGATAACAGAGCCTTAGCTTGACTCATACAGCGTTTAAGCCCTAAACCGAGCACAATAAAAAAGCCTTTCAAATAAGAAAGGCTTTAAGGTGTTGAACCGAATAAACAGCTAGTTTTTAGCCGACACTTGCTTGTACATAAGTGCAGCACACACAGCACCAATAATAGGAGCTACCCAAAATAACCAAAGTTGCCCCAAGGCAATGCCACCCTCAATTAGCGCAGGAGCGGTGCTTCGTGCTGGGTTAACCGAGGTATTAGTAACCGGAATAGATATCAGGTGAATAAGGGTTAAACCTAGGCCAATTGCGATAGGGGCGAAACCTGCTGGCGCGCGTTCATCGGTGGTACCCAAAATAATGAATAGAAACATAAAGGTCATCACTATCTCACAGACCAGTGCGGCCACTAATGTATAACCACCCGGTGAGTGCATATCGTAGCCATTGCTGGCTAAACCATGACTTGCTAGGTCGTAGTCACCGCTACCACTGGCTATTAAATACAAAATAATCGCTCCCACAAAGCCACCCAGTAACTGGGCACAAATGTAAGGAAACACATCTACTTTAGAAAATCGCCCAGCAACGGTTAAGCCGATGGTAACGGCAGGGTTTAAGTGACAACCAGATATATGGCCAATAGAATAAGCCATCGTCAGCACTGTTAAGCCAAAGGCTATCGAGACACCTACTAAGCCAATACCTACTTCGGGAAAGGCTGCGGCTAAAACAGCGCTACCACATCCACCTAATACCAACCAAAACGTGCCGATCCCTTCGGCAATTAATCGATTAAACAACGGCATGTTTGCTCTCCTTTTCAAACATTTAGTGACAAATGCAAGTCATCTTGCTGCAGCCTAACTATAGGCCACAATTAGCATCGTCACTGATTATTGCTACAGATAAGTGATTTACTTTGTTACAAAGGCTTAACGCAGCGCTTAAGCAGTTTGTTCAAATCACCTAAAAATTCAGGTTTATTAGATTTTATGTCCAATAAATACAATGTAATCAGATAATAACTTAGATAAATGATATGATCGCCGCGTTTTTGTCTGATTAGAGCTTATTGTAGGAGAATTATGTTTAAGCGTTCTTTGTTAGCGGCGAGTCTATTCGCTGTAAGTAGTACCGCAGCCTTGGCGAGTTCAATTAAGTTTGATCTTAATAACGACGTTTTTGAAACAGGTTTTGCAACGCAAATTGCACCTGGCGCAGAGATGTCAGCTAACTACATGTACTCTCGCCCAGAGGGTGATTTAGCAGATTTCGGCATAAAAGCGACTCACCAACAAGACATTCATAAATTTGCCATTGGCGCAAAATTTACCAAACTGTGGGCTAACCACCGTGAAAACCCACATGCCTTTGCCATTGGTGGCGATTACAGCATTGCCGTTGCCCAAAACCTAAAAATATCGGGCAGCGCCTATTATGCTCCTTCGGTATTAACCAGCAGCGAGCTAAACCGCTACTACGATTTAGACGCCAAGATTGCATACTCAATCATGCCGCAGGCAGATGTATACCTTGGCTATCGCGCCATTCAATTCCGTTACGCTAACCAACCCGATTTAGATTTCACTAAGGGCCTGTATATTGGTGCAGCCTTTAACTTCTAAACAAGAAAAGCCCTGTTAAACAGGGCTTTTTATTATGGATATGTAGTTAAGGAAAACTTATCTGGGATTACTTAAACGTACGCTGACGTGTTTTCTCAAGACCTTTTAAAATCTTATCTAAACGATCTGGGTGTACCATAAACTCTTGGAAACCTTTCATACCGGCTTTAGCCATAGCAGGATCAGTATCGCGGTCATAGAACTGCGCCGTACCAGCTGCCGAGCCTAACATTGCCACACCTTTATTTAAGAACTCATTGTCTTCAGCTTTAGCTTTTTTGTTAGGTGGAATTTGTAACAAGGCTTTGTTGATTCGAGTTTGATTCTCAGGACGAGCCATAAACGCTAGGTATTTTCTAGCATCTTCTTTGTTTTTGGCTTTAGCTGGAATATGTAAGGTATCCATCGGTGCATCTTCTGCTACACCTACCGTAGGGTCGATAATTGGGAACTGGAAGAAGCCCATTTTATCTTTTACTTCATCTGGGAAGTTAGGAGTAATGAAGTTACCGATTAAGTACATGGCCGCTTCACCGTTGTATAAGAACGGCTGTGCTTCCTGCCACGAGTATGATGCGTGGTTCTCTAAGAAGTAACCTGGCTCAATCATCTCTTTCCATTTTTCCATGGTTTTAACAACACGAGGATCGGTGTAAGGCACTTTGCCATCCATCAATTCCATGTGGAAGTCTAAACCATTTACACGCAGGTTCATGTAATCAAACCAACCAGCGGCAGTCCAAAGGTACTTAGTACCAATAGCAATAGGCGCTACGCCATTTTCTTTAAGAATTTTTGACGCCTCAACTAGCTCTTCCCATAGGTAGGGTTCTTCAATGCCATACTTTTCGAAAATATCTTTACGGTAATAAATGCCCCATTGGTAGTAAGTATAAGGAACACCCCATTGCTTACCATCAATAGTCATCGCAGGCGCAGCTGTTGCAAAATCTGCAGCCATGTCGTTTTGTTGCCAAAGGTCACTCACATCTTCAAACAAGCCCTTATCAACAAAGGCTTTCATACGGTTACCTGCATACCAATGCACTACATCTGGCGGCGAGGTTACTAGCCAGTTACGAATGGTAGTTTTGTAGGCTTCGTGATCGTACAAGTTGTACTTCACTTTAATGTCTGGATACTCTTTTTCAAATTCAGCAATGATTTCTGCAAATGCGGCTTTAGGTGCAGGGTCAGAAGCGTCAGAGTTAATAATCAGTTCGCCAGCGTTAGCATAGCCACCAATTAAAGTAGCTAGCGCTATGGCTTGACCACATTGTTTTAGTTTACTCATCATTTACATTCCTTTAGTTTTGTTGTCCTTGAGCAGGATTTATTTACTTCCCTCATTATTGCTTGAGGGTGTGTTTAGCCTTTAGTTGCCCCGAGGGTCAACCCAGCAATAAAATGACGTTGCATGGTAAAAAATAGTATGACCGGAGGTAAGGCCGCTACTACCGCACCAGCTGAGATCAACTGCCATGATGCCAACCACTGACCTTGCAACGCACTGAGACCGGCAGTAACTGGTCGCACTTCATCGCTTTGTACCAGTACTAGTGCCCAGAAAAAATCGTTCCAAATAAAGGTAAATACCAGTACCGCTAACGCCGCTGTCGCCGGTTTTACCAATGGCAACACAATGTGCCAAAAAATCTTAAATTCACTTACGCCTTCTACCCGCGCAGACTCAATCAGCTCGGTAGGTAAGCCAACAATAAAGTTGCGCATGAACAAGGTGCAAAACCCTGTTTGAAAGGCCACATGGAATAAAATAAGCGCCCAGTGAGTATCGTATAAACCAAACTGAATGGTTAAATCGCGCACCGGAATCATCAAAATCTGAAACGGCACAAAGTTGCCAGCTATAAAAGTAGCAAAGATCCAAATGTTGGCTTTAAAGTTGTACTTAGCCAGGGCAAACCCCGCCATGGTAGACAAAGCTACGCAACCGGCTACTGCTGGTAGAGTAATGATTAAGCTATTCATCAGGTACTGGAACATCGGCGTTGAAGTAAATACCTGAGTGTAGTTTTCAATTAACATCCACTCACTTGGCCAGCCCCAGTAATTACCTTGGTTTATATCGTTAAGCGAGCGCACCGAGGTTGCCATTACTGCTAGCAATGGCAGCAGCCACAATACAATCGAAATCGGCAATGCCACACGGTAGCTAATGTTAGTGAAGGCAGACGCCTTTTCTATAGGACGTGGGTACATTATTTCTCACTCCTTATCATCCGCCACAAGAAGTAAGCGATATAGATATCCATAATTAAAAATAGCACTACAGCCACCGCTGCGCCGTAACCCATGCGATAGTTGAAAATTGATTCTTCATACATCATGTATGCTAATACTGTTGAGCTACCCCACGGACCACCCGCGGTCATTGTGGCCACTAAGTCGAAAGAACGTAGCGCCCCAATCACGGTTACCACAATGGCAATAAACGTTGCTGGCCTTAATTGCGGTAACACGATGTACCACAGCATTTTCCAGCCCTTGGCGTTGTCTAAACGCGCGGCTTCAAGTTGCTCATGGTTTAAGTTATTGAGGCCCGTGAGGTATAAAATCATGCAATAAGCGATTTGAGGCCAAAGCCCGGCGGCGATAATGCCGTAAGTCACTAAGTCTTCGTCAGCTAGAATAGAAACCGGATCGCCACCAAAGAAGGTAATCACACTGTTCAAAACACCAAAGCTGGGATCGTAAAACCAAGAGAACACCAAACCTACAACAACTTGCGAAATAACAAAGGGGAAAAAGAACAAGGCTTTTACTAGGCGAATCCCATAAACCTGCTGGTTAAGGAATAGTGCTATAGCTAAACCCATGGGCGGCGCCAACATAAACAACACCATCCACAAAATGTTGTTAGTTAAAGCTGTCCAAAACTGATCGCTGTCGAACAATTCGATGTAGTTTCCAAACCCGATAAAGGTTTTTTCACCCAGGCCATCCCAATCAAAAAAACTGAGCCAGATACTTTCTAGAACTGGAAACAACACATAAATGGAAAAAATGATTAATGCCGGACCTAAAAACATCCAAGGTGCGACATCACTAGCGCGTAATCGTTTACCCGCAACCAACTCAGAGGCTGAATTAACAGCATTTTCTGGAGATTTATTTGAAGAACTCGACGCCATTCCATGTTCCTTATTTGCCTACAGGTATCAAACAATATAGCCATAAATGGTGCTTTACCCTTGATACACATCGCATTTCAGCAATTTTAACCACCCTTGCGAGCAATCATTTATCTATTGTTATAATCAAACTTAGATCAAAAATTGTGACAAGTAAACGTTTTCACGGGAAGAATGTTAAGGTAAAGTAAGATTTATGATCAACATCATGCTTGTTCCGTTGCTAAGATTTAAAAGCGACCAAAGATAGGGATAGAAAATGGCAGATATAACACTTACCGGCTTAGTGAAACGCTACGCCAAAATTGAAACGATTCACGGCGTTGACCTAGAGATTAAACACGGAGAGTTTGTAGTATTTGTTGGCCCATCGGGCTGCGGTAAGTCTACCCTACTGCGTATGATTGCTGGTCTAGAAGACATTTCAGGCGGCCAGTTAAGCATTGATAATCAAGTAGTTAACAATGTTGACCCAGCAGAGCGCGGGGTGGCAATGGTATTCCAATCTTATGCCCTGTATCCACACATGACAGTTGCCGAGAACATGGGTTTTGGCATGAAAATGAACGGCGTAGAAAAAGCCGAAATCGACAAACGCGTGAACCTAGCGGCAAAAACCTTGCAGATGGAAAACTTGTTACAAAGAACCCCCAAAGAACTGTCTGGTGGACAACGTCAGCGAGTTGCAATTGGCCGTGCGATCGTTCGCGATCCTCGGGTTTTCCTCTTTGATGAACCTCTTTCTAACCTAGATGCTGAATTGCGGGTTGAAATGCGTTTACAAATAGCCAAGTTACACAAAGAGCTTCAAACCACGATGATTTATGTAACCCACGATCAGGTTGAAGCAATGACTTTAGCCGACAAAATTGTGGTGCTACGGGCCGGCAACATTGAACAAGTAGGTTCGCCACTTGAGCTCTACAACTACCCAGAGAATCTGTTTGTAGCAGGCTTCATTGGCTCACCAAAGATGAACTTTATGCCTTGTAAAGTTCATGCCTTGCAAGGCAACCAAGCTGATATCCAGTTGGCAGATGGGCAGCACATTAGCATTACAGTACGTGATAACAGCGTAACCGTAGGCGAAGAACTCAAGCTGGGTATTCGCCCAGAGCACTTGCGTTTAGATGATACCGGCGCACTAAAACTTAGCTTCAAAAACGAAGTAAGCGAACGCCTGGGTAATGCTACCTACTTGTTTGGTCAGCTGGGTGATATTGATGGGATTAAAGTGCACGTAAATGGCGACCACCAAGTCGCTCGCTTTACCGACATTACGCTTAGCTGTGAACTGTCGGAGTGTTATTTGTTTAACCACTCCGATGAAGCGGTTCGTGTTTACAACAAAACGGTTCAGTAGTCTTTCTAACACTACAAAAAAGCCCCTAACGAGACAATTATTGCTTATATTGGCAAAAATATAAGCAATAATTGCTTAAAAAGCTTAAAGCAAAACAACCTTAGCAAGCACTCGCCCCTGGTTATTCTTTACACTTTACCCATATTAATTTTCTGGGTTCAACACTATGACCTTCACTCTGCGACTAAGCCACAGTCAGCGCATTAACTAGCCAAGCGCTGGCTGCAAACTGGCTTTTCTCATTTTCTTTCCAATACCAAGGATGTCGCAATGTCTCAGTTTAATCATAATAAATACGCTTCATTTAAACCCATTGCTTTGGCCAATCGCCAATGGCCAAACAACAGCATTAATCAAGCTCCACAATGGTGTAGTGTGGATTTGCGTGATGGCAACCAAGCCCTAATTGAACCGATGTCGGTAGAGCAAAAACAGCGTTTGTTTGCCTTGCTAATAAAACTAGGCTTTAAACAAATAGAAGTGGGCTTTCCAGCGGCCTCTACAACAGACTATGATTTTGTACGCTGGTTAATTGAAACAAATCAAATACCTGATGATGTGTCGATTCAAGTATTAACTCAAGCTCGTCCAGCCTTAATTAGCCGTACTTTTGAAGCCTTGAAGGGAGCAAAAAATGCCATTGTGCATTTGTACAACTCCACCTCCAAAGTGCAGCGCGATAAGGTATTTAAATTAGACAAAGCTGGCATCATTAATATTGCAGTGCAAGGCGCTAAAGAACTACAAAAACATGCCGATCAAAATCCACACACTAATTGGCAATTTCAGTACTCCCCCGAGAGCTTTACCGGCACTGAGTTAGACTTCGCCGTAGATATTTGCAACGCGGTTGTGGCCCAGTGGCGCCCCAAAGCACAGCAGAAGATCATTCTTAACTTGCCCGCTACCGTTGAGATGTCTACTCCCAATGTGTATGCCGACCAAATCGAATGGTTTATTCAGCACATTGCCCATCGCGAAGACATTATTATTAGCCAGCATACTCACAACGACAGAGGTTGTGGCATTGCAGCAGCTGAGTTGGGCCAACTAGCCGGAGCGGACCGCGTTGAAGGGACTTTGTTAGGCAACGGCGAGCGCACCGGTAACATGGACATCGTAACCATGGCAATGAACCTTTATAGCCAAGGTATCGATCCTAAATTAAATTTAGCCGACATCGACGAAATAGTACAAGTAGTGAAGTTTTGCACCCAATTGCCGGTTCACCCACGCCACCCTTATGTTGGCGAGCTGGTATTTACTGCCTTCTCGGGTAGCCATCAAGATGCAATTAAGAAATGTTTAGACATTCAACAAGCCGATCAACACTGGGATGTTGCCTACTTACCTATAGACCCAGCTGATTTGGGCCGCGATTACCAAGAAGTGATCCGCATTAATAGTCAATCCGGTAAAGGTGGCATTGCTTACATTTTAAATAAAGATTACGGCATTCAATTACCTCGCTGGGCCTTAATTGAATTTAGCGCAATAGTACAAGCCGATGCAGAAAAAAGTGGTGAAGAGATCAGCCCAGAGAAAATTTGGACACTGTTTAACAATCACTATTTGGAGCAAGCACAAGGCTACAAGTTAACTAATTATCAAGTTAACTACCAACAGCAAGAGCAGATCCAAGTACTTATAGAACGTAAGCAGCAGCGCTGTGATATTCAAGCCACTGGTAACGGCGCTTTAGCTGCCTTTGTGAATGGATTAGCTGCCGAGTTTAAGCAACAGATAGAAGTTCTAGACTACAACGAACATGCCTTGAGTAAAGGCGCTGAAGCAGAAGCGGTATGTTACATAGAAACCAACATTGCGGGTAAACGCTACCTAGGTGTAGCAATTGATAAAGACATACTAACCGCCAGCCTTAAAGCCCTGTTGTGTGCACTCAATCAGCAACTAATCGCTGAGGAACAACGCCAGCCACAACCCGCTTAAACTAACGCTCGCGCAGCCTTGCTGCGCGAGTAAACAGTTTAGTGCTGATGACCACCAGCACCATGGGCGTGGCCATGAGAGATCTCTTCTTCACTGGCGGCTCGCACTTCAACCAGCTTAATAGCAAAGTCTAAATGCTTGCCTGCATAGGGATGGTTGGTGTCAATAGTTGCCATAAACTTGCCAACCTTAACTACCGTAACTTGACGTGGGCCTTGCTCTGTTTGCACCACTGCTGGCATACCCGCTTTCCAGTTTTTAGCACCCTGTAAGTGCTTAACAGAAATTCGCTCCACGGCTTCTTCGTTGCGCACTCCGTAGCCATTTTCTGGGGCTAAGCTCAAGGCCACTTCAGCACCAGCTTCTTTACCTTCTAAGCCCTCTTCAATGGCAGGAATCATTGACTTGTGCCCATGTAAATAAGCTACAGCTTCGCCGTTAGTGCTCTCTAATAGAGCACCATCGGTTTCATGTAAGGTATATTCAAAGCGAACCACTGTGTCTTTAGCAACTTTCATAACTATCTCTCAAAATAAACGTTGCCACACTACAACAAAACGCAGCCGCTTTGCCAAGTATTATCAGCAAACGTAGCCGCTACTTAGTTTACAGACCTAGACTTCAGTCTAAGCACTGCACAATACAACTCTCGGAGACAGTGGAAAATGCTCCCTTATTAACTTGCTGATTGTCTCCAAGCTTAGTGGAAACGTTTACATAGAAGTCCGATTTAGCCAGAGAATTTCTTCTATTGCGTCGTCTTCTTGTCGGTAATAATGACAACTCCATGTCTTTGGCTTGGTAATCTTGCATTGTGTGCTCCCTGCAACTGGTGTTTCTAGTTATTTTAGAGATGATAAACAAACAGCCTAGACGAAGTTTATTACATCTACACCTCGACCTTAGTCTTATATACTTTTTCTTGTAAAAGTTTTCTTGGGTTTAATTAACTTATTCATTTTTTACATACCAGCAATAACCATGATTTGCTTGATTGAGCTTATGAAAACGCTATCATCCTTTCAATTACGCTGTAAAATTAATCAACAAGGAGGTTGAGACTAGGAGAAAGCCGATGAATGTCGATAATGTAGTTCAATATCCGTCAAATCAAACACCGTCTGATGCATCACTGGCATTGATGGAACATTTATTTTCTCTGCGTAGCTTACCTCTGCAAGAACACATAAATGAACTCGCTGATCTAAGCTTAGATATCCAATCGCTTGATAACTTAAATCAACTTGCAATACTTAGAGAAACGGCTGAGCGCCAACAGCTGTTTGAGCGCTTTCAAGCCAGCTCTTGGTTTGTACAAGAAGGAGGCGATTACCTTTACCGTCCAGAGCTTTTACGTTCAGCACCACTAACTAAAGTGGTATTGTTATTAAAAGAAACGCTCACTTATCGCAATTGGAATGATCTATTACAAATTGCACACCCTCATTACTTATCGCAGCTATTAGAGCGTTTAAGAGATTTTGCCGAGGCTAAAAGCGCAGCAATGAGCAAATAAGTTTAGCTAACCTTTTCACGTCAACGGAACTAACTGCTCGGCAAACTCAAATAAGCTAAAGCGCTTGACTGATAAACTCAGCTAAACCATTAAAACCGCCTAAATGCGGCAATAGCTCGATAGTTAAATCTGGATGTTGGTTAGTAGCTTGTTCGATAATACGTGGTAAATCGTTTACCACATGTGTACCCGCGGCTAAAAAATGTGGGTACAAGGTGATTTGCCTAGCACCTGCTTGATAACACCGTTCTATTTGTTGCGGAATAGTAGGCTCCACTAATTCCAAAAATGCTGCATGTACTTGTGAGTAATGACTTAGTTTTGCAGCTAGTTGTTCAGCAAGCTCAACCACTTCTTGGTTTGATTGAGGACGGCGGCTTCCGTGTGCCACGACCAATAAGACTTTCATACACTTCCTAAAAATTATGTGGTTAATTCAATGGCAAGGCAATTGAAGGCAGTGCGCTTATCTTACTGAAAGAGTATAGAGATAGGAAAGAAGATGTTACAGAAAAACCAGCCCCCGACTTAGGGAGCCAGTTTAAAGAAACTATTTAACAGCGTCTTTTAAAGCTTTACCCGCTACAAATGCAGGGACATTGGCTGCGGCAATTTGAATCTCAGCGCCAGTCTGAGGATTGCGACCGGTGCGCGCTGCACGATGATTAACTTTGAATGTACCAAAGCCGATTAGCTGAACTTGGTCGCCTTCTTTAAGCGCATCAGTTACTGCACCTAAAGTTGTTTCTAATGCTAGTTTAGCTTGAGCTTTTGATAAATCAGCTTTTTCAGCAATAGCATCAATTAGTTCAGTTTTGTTCATAATATCTAAATCCTTTATGTTCGTTTAAATAATCCAGCCTCACTTTAAGAGAAATAAAAACGCTGCGCAAAGAGTTTTTCCCCTTTAGCGCCTTGTTTGGCGGGGCTTTAACCAATTTATGCGTAAACAGTCACAAAAACACCGCTAAAAAGAGGATTATTCGCTAGCCATTGTCCTCTAAACAGATCCCCAAATTACTCACACCTTGGTTTACAGCCAGCGTTTTCAAGGCTTGCATAGACGCTTTACCTAGTTCAATTTGCTCAATAAGGTCAAGTAATTCACCCTGAAAAGCCAACTCTTGTATCACTAATTCTTGCGCTAAAATGTCTTGTTCTGTTTGTTCTCCAAACTGCAGCTCAAGTAAGCTTAAAACACTGGCTAATGAGGTTTGACTAGCTTGTTCTGCTTCTCGACCAGTTGGTTCAAGCAAGGCATTAAATAAACACTCCACCACCACACAACAATCTAGAGCAGGATAAACGCCATACATGTCGTAACGTTGTGGTTCAGGAATCAACACATCAAAACGCTCTCGCTGAGCAGAGAAATTGATTTTAGTCTTTGGATGTAGCGCACTTTCCCAAAATAGGCTAAGTAACTTGTTAAAGTCGCCACCCTGTTCCAGCTCTACAGCTTGGCAAAACAATAAATAGTTTGGCGCCATACGTTGGCATAAAGCTAAACAATATAGCGATTGTTGCTTACTGCTTAACTCGGCTAAACGGTCGATATCACAAGGGGTAAGCATAGTTTGCTCCGCACTCAATAAAACGATTAAGATAATCAGGACTAATTTGCTATGCAGCTTAACACCAGCGTGCTTGCTTAGCGAAATTTACTCTTTATCAAAAAAAAGGCGATGTATGCAAATTACGATTGTTACAGCTCAAGCGCAGCAGTATGTAAACGCTTTAAGCCCACGCTTTCCTCAATGCCAATGGTTTTTTGCTGAAGATGCAAGCTTGTTAAGTCAAGCGGCTTTAACGAGTGAAATTCTATTGGCGACTCCCAACGAAGCGGCCAAAATCATTAAGCAAATGCCCAACTTGCAATGGTTACATTCTAGTTTTGCAGGTGTAGACGCGTTGTTAAAAAGACACTTGCCTCAACACTACAAGCTTACCAACAGCCGCGGCGTATTTGGCCCGTTAATGAGCGAATATGTATTCTCTTTCCTATTGGCTCACACTCAGCAGCATAACATTTATCAACATCAGCAACAGCAAGCACTATGGCAAGCTCTACCAAGTATTAGCTTACAGGGCCTTACATTTTGTTGTGTAGGAAGTGGCAACATTAGCCAACACTTGGCAACTACAGCTAATCATTTTGGCATGCGCACAGTTGCGCTAAGTCATAGCGGCGCAGCCAAAGCAGCGTTTACCCAAGTTGCCAATTTTGAACAACATAAGCAAATATGTGCCACAGCTAAAGTAGTGGTTGCAGTGTTACCCAATACCCCGCAAACCCTTGGTTTATTGAACGAAAAGTTTTTTGCCAGCTTGGATGATGAGGTGGTGTTTTTTAATGTAGGTCGCGGAGACACAGTAGATCAAGCTGCACTGTTGGCTTTTTTGCAGGCCAAACCCAAAGCCACTGCTATTTTAGATGTTACCAGCCCAGAGCCACTGCCTAAGACCCATCCTTTATGGTCTCAAGACAACTGTATCATTACGCCCCATGTAGCTGCCCCCAGCCGAGTGAGCGATATCATTGAGTTATTTGCAAGTAAATTGAAGGACCATTTAGCAGGAAAAGAGCTAACAGATAGAGTAGACTTTTCAAAGGGTTATTAGTGGTAAGCTATAGGCAGCAGCCACTTGCTGCCCTTAACACTGATGACTAATCGTCTTCAAAAGCGATGTGTTTTTCCAAATCGAAAGCCGCAAACGCACGATCTCCCAGAGAGTTAAGCACTTTCACTTCACCATCAAGAATAGCGATAATAATTTTACCCACTTTATCTTCATTAGGAATAATTACCCGGCCTTTACTGCTTTGATTTAGCCCCGACAATACCTGTTGCTGTAACAACAGCGGGTTATCCTCATCGTAATAAAGCATGGTTACTTTCATAGTAGCTCCCTAACGCTTAGCCATTTAGGTAACAATAGCAACAAGCAAACAACAAATAACAACTTTAGCCTAGCTAAACTCTTTATTCCATGTACAAACTTCCGGACGCCACTTAACAATTCCTTTTAAAACATATTGTTCAAAACAACACCCGTTAATTAACATTAGCATAGCTTTTGTTTAGTGGTTAATGATGGTTTTGCTTTTAATCATAGCTTATAGTCGACGCTAAAGTTAAATGAAGAGAAAAATCATGACCTTTAAAGAATACAAAGTTCTAGCAATTACCGAAGGCGCCCTTGGCACCTTGTTTTTAGGCGCGTCGGGCATGCCCTTGCAAAAAGTGGAAGCCACCTTAAACAAAGAGGCTGCTAATGGCTGGCAGTTGGTATTTCAGGTAATCGAAAATCGCCGTTTCTGGCTTTTTTGGAGCCGCGAAACGGTCATTGTTACTTTAGGTCGTTAAACGTGTTGAAGCGCGAGCAAGTCGAACAACAGCAAGAGCAATTGCGTGAGCAAATTGCTCTATTGCCTCAAAATCAACGCAAGCGCTTTTATCAGCTCTGGCAAAAACAAGTGAAAGATCCCGACAGCTACGCGGTGCTCAACTATCTTTTATTGGCTGGCTTGCATCATTTTTACTTGGGGAAATGGCTACGTGGTGCGGTTAACTTAGTGATATCAATACTTGCCATACTACTGGTAGCTTTAGGTGCTGGGCTGCTTGGTTTATGCTTATTAGTGGCAATTACAATGGTTGAACTGCCTGCTCTGTTTCGCTCTGAGTTAATAGTGTTAGATTATAATAACCAACAAATGCAGCGACTATTAGAGCAGGTAAAGTCGACTTAGTCTTTTGGTCCTTTAATCAACCACAGTAAAAAGCCTGCCAACGGCAGCAAGCAAATCAAAAATACCCACAAATACTTACGCCCTACTTCAGCGCTACTTTTTATGATTTTTACGATGGCAAATACATCACACACCAAAATGCTGATAGCTAACAGTAACGACATGCTGACTCCTAGTTGAAATTGCGCCTATTCTAAATCAATTTGACGACGTAAGTTGAAAAGAATTCGCTGGCGAGCTTTCGCCGCTTCATCGTCTGGTTGTAGGCTTATTTTTTGGGTCACCATTTCTAACTCAAAATACAGCCAACTTCTCACAAAAACGCCATATCGAGTATCTAGGCCAAAAGCCACTAATCGAGCAAAATCTTGCTCGGAAGGGTTTTGATAAAGCTGTTCTCGAGACACCACCAGCACTTCGCCCAAATACTCTTGTGACACCTCATCGTTTGCATAAACGGCATAAATACTAGTCAAAGATAACAATATGCCTAATATTACTTGCTTCATACTTAAAACCTTATTCGGAGAGTAACTTAACTGCCATTACTAATAACAATAATGCAAATGCTTGTTTCAAGCGTCGCGCTGGCAAATGATAAGCCATACGACTACCCAAACGAGCAAAAATAGAACTGGTTAATACTATGCCACACCATGCTGGCAGATAAACATAACCCAAGCTCCAGCTAGGTAATTCGGCAACATGCCAACCATTGTAGATATAAGATATCGTGCCTACCAGCGCAATGGGCAAACCACATACCGCAGAAATTGCCACTGCTTTTGGAGCTGGCACACCAAACCAGCTAAGGCTAGGAAAGGTTATTGTACCGCCACCAATACCAAACATTGCTGAAATGCTTCCTACCAGTGTGCCTAACAGTCCTGTACCAAGTGGCCCGGGTAAACTTTTTTGTGCCTTAGGAGTGCGACCAAACGCCATGTACGCAGCCATAAACAACAAAAAGCCGGCAAAATAAGCACTTAGGTGATCGGCGTGTAATTGCGTAGCAAGCCAAGCGCCAAACATTGAGCCAACAATTAAACCAATGCCTAAGCGATTCACTACTTGCCAGTCAATCGAGCCTCGACAGTAATGGGCGTAGCTGGCACTACTTGCAGTAACAATAATCGACGCTAAAGAGGTACCAATAGCGAGGTGAATGGCTGAATCACTGGCAAAGCCCATTGCGCCAAAGCTACCAATTAACACCGGTACAATAACCAGACCACCGCCAATACCAAACAGTCCCGACATTAAGCCAGCAATGGCACCAATGAGCAGAAAGCTTAAAAACATCACAACAATTACAGCGCTATTTGTTTAGTTAATGCGCTCAGTCTGCGTTAAGCGCAAGGGTTGCGCAAGATTTTCTGGTTCGCTTTTAGAAAAATGCGAAGAAATATAAGGATGTAGATTCGATTCACCAACACTTTTTAGTTTGTAGGTGACAACAACGATCAGCACTAATACAACAACAATGCTTATTTGCAGTGGGGATTTCATAACACTAAGCTCTCTGTTACGGGTATAAACGAACTTCATCCGTAAAGAGTTCTAAGACGCTCACTATAGCAAATTAACTTGCAATAGCGAGCGATTTTCAGTGTAACAACTAAGCATACTGCTTATATGTGTTATTTAACTTTGTAATATGTGGGCAGGGCCACACAAAAACCTATTTGTGGTATTTAGCACTAAACTCATGCACAGCATCAATAAATGCCCCAGCGTGCTCTGGGTTTACGTCTGGGTGAATACCGTGGCCTAAGTTAAACACATGGCCACTCCCCTCACCAAAGCCTGCCAGAATAGTTTGTACTTCTTCACGAATTCGCTCTACCGGTGCATACAACATGGATGGGTCCATATTGCCTTGCAGCGCAACCTTATCACCGACGCGCTTTTTAGCATCGGCAATATTAATGGTCCAATCTAGGCCAACTGCATCACAACCGGTAGCGGCGATTTGCTCTAACCACTGTCCACCATTTTTAGTAAACAAAGTCACCGGCACAGCTTGGCCGTTTACATTGCGGGTTAAACCACTCACGATTTTGTGCATGTATTGCAATGAGAACTCGTTGTAATCACGTGGCGATAACACCCCGCCCCATGTATCAAATACCATCACCGATTGTGCACCAGCAGCGATTTGGGCGTTCAAATAAAGAATTACTGAGTCAGCCAGTTTATCTAACAACATATGCAGGGTCTTTGGCTCACTAAAGGCCATTTTCTTAATACCTGCAAAAGATTTGGTTGTACCGCCTTCAACCATATACGTTGCCAAAGTCCAGGGACTACCAGAGAAGCCAATCAAAGGAACTTCACCTTTTAGCTCACGTTTAATGGTGCGAACTGCATTCATTACGTAACCCAGCTCTTGCTCAGGATCTGGCACACCTAAGGCCTCTACCTGCGCTTTGCTAGTGACAGGGCGTTCAAACTTAGGGCCTTCTCCAGTCGAGAAGTACAAACCTAAGCCCATAGCATCGGGAATAGTAAGTATGTCTGAAAACAAAATGGCGGCATCTAAATCAAAACGACGTAAAGGCTGCAAGGTAACTTCACAGGCTAAGTCGGCGTCACGGCATACCGACATAAAATCACCAGCGCCAGCACGAACCTCGCGATACTCTGGCAAGTAACGCCCTGCTTGACGCATCATCCAAACTGGTGTCACATCAACTGGCTGCTTTAACAGTGCGCGCAAATAGCGATCATTTTTGAGTTCCGACATACCTTTCCCAATTATCTAAAATTTTAGCTAGAGCATTGTAACTAGCTGCCTTAACAACTCAAGCCTTTAGCACTAGCAATGGGTAATTCTGTACTGGATTATCACTAATTGTGGGTAACTTGCTCACTCCAATGGTCAATCATTTCGCGAGCAATGGTGCCAGGTGGTGGCAAATGTGGCAGTTGGCTTACATCAAACCACTGTGCGTCGGCTAATTCTCGACGGTCTATCTGTATTTCGCCCTCATCGTATTCAGCAAAATAAGCGGCCATTAAAGAATGCGGGAATGCCCAAGGTTGGCTTTTCCAATAGCGCAGGTTTTTTATCCGTAAGCCTGTCTCTTCGCGTACCTCACGGTGAACAGTATGTTCAAGGGTTTCGCCCGCTTCCACAAAGCCAGCAATGGCTGTGTAAATCGCTTGTTCTTGTTTTTGATGACGCCGATGATTAGCCAGCAGTACTTTATTACCATGGCTAATTAATACAATAATACTCGGCGAAATACGTGGGTAAGCGCGAAAACCACATTGTTGGCATTGCATTGCCAGTTCCCAGTCCACTCGCTCTAAAGTCTCTCCACAACTGCCACAAAAACGATGCGTTTTAAGAAACAAGGCAAATTGTTGGGCCTTTCCCACTAAGTCAAACAGCTGGCTATTTAGCAGCGCCATGCTGGCACGCAGCTCTATCCACTCCCCCATGCCTAAATCAATAGGCTCGGCAAGTTCAAGCCGTAGGCATGCTTCTCCCTGATAATGGGAAAAACGTTCAGCCTTGGTAAAATCCAAGTCTGGCAATGGTAAATCTTCAACATCGCCATAGGGGATCCGCTCCCCTTGAGGAATAACTAATATTTGGTTACCACAGGTGAAAAACCACCAGCCAAATTGCTTATTCACGGTTGGTCCTTTTTATCGCGCGCTTGCTCAATTAGCGAATAATGACCAAGCTTACACTACATAACAAGCTTTTCCCGACTGACAAATGTTTAGCCAAGCCGCACTTAAACTAAATATCGGTTGACGAAAGCCCCGATTTTATTTAGTTATAGTTACATAAATTAGGGAACTAGGAGCACGAGCGATGCTAAGCAAACTAGAACAAGCTCAAGCCAAATGGGGAGGCGCCAGTCAAGTTATTGATGCTTGGTTAGACGCTAGAAAACAGCTACTCATCGCATATTGTAAATTAGCCGGACTGCCGCCTTACGACAGTGATGAACGCTCGTTACCCGCACTGCCTCAAATTACCCAGTTTTGCCAGCAGCTGGTTGACTACGCCTCCACTGGACATTTTGAAATCTACGAGCAGATCGTCAGTGAATGTGCCAACGATGGAGATACCCTTCCAGGAGAAAAATTGCTCCCTCAAATCACCGAAACAACCGACACAGCGCTAGCTTTTAATGACAAGTACGCAGAGGTTAATGAAGATTTAGAACTGGGTAGTTTTGATAAAGATTTATCACTACTGGGTCAAGAGATGGAAGTTCGCTTTGCTATCGAAGATGAGCTACTCGATCATCTTTACCAACATAGCCAGCAAAGCGCCGCCGCAGAATAACTTTAACTAAAGGCCTATAACGGCCTTTATTATTTTTGCTTAGCCATAAAAAAACGCAGCACCTAGTGCTGCGTTTTTTGTTTAGCTTAACGCTTAATTAGCTAGCTGGCGTTTCTTCAGCTGGCGCATCAGCTTTCTCGATGTCGATTAGCTCAACTTCGAATACCAAGATTGAGTTTGGTGGAATGCTACCGGCACCGTTTTCGCCGTAACCTAACTCAGAAGGGATGAAGAATTTGTACTTCGCACCTTTAGACATTAGCTGAACGCCTTCTGTCCAACCAGGAATTACACGGTTAAGTGGAAATGTTGCTGGCTCGCCGCGGTCGTAAGAGCTATCAAAAGTAGAACCGTCAGTTAGGGTACCTTTGTAGTGAACAGTTACGGTATCTGCAGCGCTTGGCTTATCACCTTCTGCATCAGTAAGCACTTCAAATTGAAGACCTGAATCAGTAACCGTTACGCCTTCACGCGCCGCATTATCGGCTAGGTACTTATCGCTTTCTGCTTTAGCAGCTGCTGCATCTTCAGCAGCTTTTGCTTCAACTAAACCCGCTAGTTTTTCGTCTAGTGCTTTAAGAGAAGCTTGAATATCTTCTTCAGACATAGCAACTTCGCCGCTAAGTCCATCTTGCATACCTTTAAGAACCAATGCGTTGTCTAATTCAAGACCAAGTTCTTTTTGTTGTTCTAGAGTTGTCGCAATGTAGCGAGAAACCGACGCACCAATAGCATAAGCTTGCTGCTGGTCTACATTTTCTAAAGCAACTTGCGCTGCCGCTGGAGCTTCAGCTTTTTCTTCCTGACAGCCAGTTACGGCAAAAATCGAGGCGGCTAAAACCGACACGGCAAAATACTTTTTCATTCATTTATCTCCAATAGAGTCGCATTAAATCTGTGGCATTGCGTGCAAGATCATTATGAATAATTAAACACTTAGCCGACAAAGCCCTTATACTAACCCTATTAGTCAACACAACCTAGTGACAGTTCCGTAAAAAAACGTAAAAAAATGACATTTATTAAGTTGTTTGTGATTTATGGCATCGCTTTGCTGCTCAGCAGTTGTAGTGACGATGCTCCACCACTAAGTAGCTGGCAACAAGCTACCGACGGCGCTTATGCTGCCGATTTTTCGAGTGATGGTAGCTTGAGTTTGGTTTCTTCTATTCATCATGGTTTAAGCCTTTGGGATGTAAAGCAACAACGTCAGCTGTTTCAATGGGATCATCAAAACCAGCAAAATAACCAAGTATTTCTGGTTAAAATTGCCGAAGGTAGTCAGTTTGCGGTGAGCGCTAGCCGCGATGATTTTGTAGTGTGGGACATCAATAGCGGTCAAGCCCTAGGCTATTGGAAGCTCAGTGAATCAAGCATCCGTGATATCGCCTTATCGAGTAATGGCCAACAGGTACTTATTGGCCTAGGTGATGGCAAAGTGATTCACCTTAACTTGGTATCTGGCCGCCGCTTAGAGTTTTTAGGCCACAGTGAAAAAATCAACGCTGTTGCGCTGTCGGCCAACGGGCGCTATGCGCTCACCGGCGGTAACGACTACCAAGCACTCTTTTGGGATACCCAAACCGCGCAAGTTATTCTGCGTTTCCCTCATCAAGGACGCGTTTCCTCGGTGGCTTTAGAATCCGACGGAAAGTATGCCTTTACTTCAGACAACGGCAAACTTGCGCGAGTATGGGCCTTACCTAGCGGCGAGCAAGTGAGTAAGCTCAAGCTCACCGCCAGACAAAACATATTCTCCTACGTTAGCTTTACCAATAATGGCGAGTGGCTAATCACCGGCTCTGCTGCCAGAAAGCTTAGCCTTTGGCATGTTGACAGTGGCCAAGCCTTGCAAGATTGGTTAGTCACCCCCACCAAAAAAACCCGCCCCAAAAGCGCAGTTGTTTATAGTGCGGCGATGCTTGATAATGGCCAGCTAGCGAGCGCAAGCTCCAGTGGATTAGTCGAAATTTGGCAGGTTAAAAAGTAGTATGAATCAGCAAGAATTAGAAAGTGTTATCGAGCGCTTAGAAACAAAACTGGCCTTTCAAGAGGACACAATCGAGCAACTAAACCTTGCCTTGCAAAGCCAACAAAGCCAATTAGAGATCTTAGAGCACCAATTTAAGCTAATTCGCGCCAAACTGTTTGAAGGAGATGGCAGCGCAGCAGTTGCTCCGCAAGAGCAAGAAACGCCTCCTCCTCACTACTAAGCGCCGCTATGTCTCACTCATTTCGTTTAGCCCAACAGGCCGATCTGCCCAGCATCGTTGAGATCTATAACTCAACAATTGCCTCACGCAAAGTTACGGCAGACACCGAACCACAAACTGTCGCGTCGCGCCAGGCTTGGTTTGAACAGCACCAAAATCCCAAGCGCCCCTTATATGTGCTAGAACAAGCGGGAGAGGTGATTGCTTGGTTAAGTTTTAGTGATTTTTATGGTCGGCCAGCCTACCAACATAGCGCTGAGATAAGTTTATATCTAGCAGAAAGCCGGCGTGGTAAAGGTTTAGGTGGCAAGTTGTTAATTGAGGCCGAAAGCTTAGCCCAAGCGCTAGGAATAGAAATCCTACTTGCCTTCATATTTAGTCACAATACCCCTAGCCTAGCCCTATTCGAAAAGCTTGAATATCAACGTTGGGGTCAACTGCCTAATGTAGCCCGAATGGATGGTCAAGACTTCAGCTTAACGATACTGGGTAAACCTCTCACTTAAAGTCAGGTTAGCTAACTAGACTAAAGTAAGCATTATGCTCACAGCTTACCGAAATCAAAGGGTAAGCTCTGCCTTAATGGAGCCGCAAACCGCTTAAGTAGCTGAGGTTAAAACCTCATTAAGGCTTAAACAAACCAATGATATCTTGCTCTGCTTTTTCTGCAGCTTGCTTGGGGCGTTCGGCGTGGTAGTCACAACTTACACATTCAATGTGCTCGCGCTCTTCACCGTCGATTTGCTCAACGATTAAACGAATAGAATCTTGTTCACTACATTCTGGGCATACTGCACCAGCAATAAAACGATGTCTTGCCATAGTTAACTCTAGTTTGCACTACCATGTTGCTATGCGGCATTCACCGCATCGGTTATCATAGCGGCATTATTGCATACTTTTAGCAGCACATAGCAACAACCATGATCGTAGCCAACAACATAAGCCTGCAGCGCGGCAGCAAATTTCTATTAGCAGAAACCAATCTCACTATTCACGCGGGTCAAAAAGTGGGTTTAGTCGGTCAAAATGGCTGTGGTAAGTCTTCGCTATTCGCCTTGCTTAAAAATCAGCTGCAAGTTGATGAAGGCGACCTAAAAGTACCGAGTAAATGGGAAATTGCTAGCGTAGCCCAAGAAACACCAGAGCTACAACGCACCGCTATTGATTACGTGCTTGACGGCGACCAAGAGTTTCGCCAACTGGAACACGATATCGCCGCCGCTGAGGAGTCAGGCAACGGTGAGCTTATTGCTACTTTACACACCCAAATGGACACCATTGGCGGTTACCAAATTAAAACTAAAGCTGCCGAGCTACTGGCTGGTTTAGGGTTTAGTGAAGACGGCCAACAACAAAGCGTAAGCGATTTTTCTGGTGGGTGGCGAATGCGCCTCAACTTAGCTCAAGCGTTGCTGGTTCGCTCCGATTTATTGTTACTGGATGAGCCAACCAACCACCTAGATCTAGACACCGTTGTATGGCTCGAGCAATGGCTAAAGCGCTATCCCGGAACGTTAATTCTTATTTCGCACGACCGTGATTTTCTCGATAACATCGTTAATCGCATTGTGCATATTGAGCATCAGAAGCTCAATGAATATACCGGTAGTTACTCCGACTTTGAGCAAATGCGTGCGACGCAGTTAGCTCAACAACAAGCCATGTATGAGAAACAGCAACGTGAGCGCGCCCACATGCAAAGCTTTGTGGACCGTTTCCGTTATAAAGCCAGCAAAGCCAAGCAAGCGCAAAGCCGCTTAAAAGCGCTGGAGAAAATGGAAGTGATTAGCCAAGCGCATGTCGACTCGCAGTTTAGCTTCCACTTTAGAGAGCCCGACAACTTGCCACTACCCTTGCTCACTATGGAAAAGGTGAGCGCCGGTTATGAAGACAAAACCATTTTAGAACAGGTTAAATTTAACTTAGTTCCCGGCAGCCGAATTGGCTTGTTGGGGCGTAATGGTGCTGGTAAATCAACCTTTATTAAGCTGTTATCAGGCGAACTTAAAGCCCTCGCCGGCAAGGTTGAAATAAACAAAATGGCAAAAGTGGGTTATTTTGCTCAGCACCAGCTTGAAACACTGCGCCCCGACGATACACCCATGCAGCATTTGCAACGCTTAGCACCAAATTCCACCGAGGCTGAACTACGCAAGTATTTGGGCAGCTTTGGTTTTCAGGGAGATAAAGCGCTCGAGCAAGTTGCACCCTTTAGCGGTGGCGAGAAGGCCCGCTTAGTATTGGCCTTGGTAGTTTGGCAAAAACCTAACTTGCTATTGCTGGATGAGCCAACCAACCACCTTGATTTAGAAATGCGCCACGCGCTAACACTGGCACTGCAAGAGTTTACTGGAGCAATGATTATTGTGTCGCACGACCGAGCGCTACTGCGTGCGACCACCGATGAGTTTTACTTGGTAGATAGCCAACAAGTATCTCCATTTAACGGTGACTTGGATGATTACCAGCAGTGGCTTACCCAAGCCAATCGATTAGAAAACAGCAGTGCTAGTGCAGCAAATAGCGCTAACCCGGTAAACCAGCGCAAAGAACAAAAGCGTCGCGAAGCCGAGTTTCGTCAGCAAACTAAAGGCATTCGTAAAGAATTAGAAAATTTAGAAAAGCGCAGTGCTAAAGCCCAAAAAACGCTTGATGACATCGAGCAAAAAATGGCTGAACCAGAACTGTACGAAGCCGATAACAAAAATCAACTACAAAAATTATTAAAACAACAGGCAGAACTTAAGAGCGAACTCGAAGAAACTGAGCTAAGCTGGTTTGACCTGCAAGAACAGCTAGAAGAGCAACAACTCGCTTTTGGCATCGAGCAGGCTAATTAAGCCACTTGACCAATTTTGTTAGTACAGTAAGGTAGCTAACAACAAAACTATTAATATTGATTCAAGGACGTTTATGAACACGGTGTTAGACCGCTCACGATTGATTATTGCCATTGTGCTTATTGTGGTGGGTATTGCAGTAATAGCCTATGTATTGCCTCAAACCATCAGTTTAGTATCACTACCCCATGATGCACCTTTTATGCAGGGCTTCTTTGAATGGCTAATGGCTGATACCAATGCGATTACCGAGCAAGTAAGCGAAGAGTTTTTCGAAATTTTTCAAACCTTTATTAAGGTTATTGTATTGGTAGTATTCCTTTGGGTTTGTGTGAAGCTAGTCAGCGTAGGCCTAATGATTATTCGCGAAGGTGTTGGCTTAATAAAACCGGCTAATAGCAGCGAAAAGAACTCTAAATAGCCTCCATGAAGGTAATAAAAAAGCGAGTGTTCAGCACTCGCTTTTTTGTGGCAACAATGTGCTTAGCCTTATAAACCTAGCACCACGCTAGCTAAACTAAAGTACACCAATACCCCAGATACATCAGCAATGGTTGCCACTAAAGGCCCCGATGCTGTGGCGGGGTCCATCTTCATCTTATTGAGCAAGAACGGAAGACTTAAACCGACTAGTGAGCCTACTAGCACAATAATAACCATCGACATAGATACGATCATGGCGACATCTGGTCCACCACGAAATACACCAACACTATACACTGCCGCCGCCATGGTTAAGCCCAAGGCCAAACCTACCAGTAGCTCTCGCGCAAATAATTTAGACCAGTCATTTTTGTCAACTTCACCGGTTGCTAATGCACGTACCATAAGCGCAGCCGCCTGCGAGCCTGCGTTACCGCCACTGCCAATAAGCAAAGGTAAAAAGAACACTAAGGCAACATGGCTGGCAATGGTATCCTCAAAGTGAGCAATGCCAGCCCCCGAGAACATTGCGCCAAACACAAGCAGTACTAGCCACATTACCCGCTTGCGATACAGCTCCCAAATGCTCACGCGATCAACGGTTTCATCTAACTTACCTACCGAGGCACTTTTTTGCGCATCTTCAGTGGCTTCTTCAACTGCGGCATCCATCGCGTCATCGTAAGTCACGATGCCCACTAACTTTTGCACCTCATCAACCACCGGTAAAGCCAGTAAGTCGTAATGACGAATTTGCTTAGCGGCCTGCTCTTGGCTCTCTTCAACGCCTACCGATACCACTTCGGTACGCATTAACTCACGCACTTGAGTATCTGGAGAGGCCAAAATCAACTCACGCAAAGACACTGTGCCGCGCAAACGGCGTTGGCCGTCAATCACGTAGGTTTGGTAAATGGTTTCTTTATCTGGCGCTTCTAAGCGCAGCTGCTTAAGCGCACGGCTAACTAACCAATGCTCTTTTAAGGTGGCGTAGTCAGAGGTCATTATTGCCCCTGCAGTGCCTTCTGCATAACTTGACAGCTTGCGCAGGTCTTCACGTTCAGCTTGTGCTAAACCCGGCAACACCATGGCGCGCTGCTCTTCGTCTAAATCATTATATAAATCAGCCCGCTCATCGGCATCCATACGTGAAAATAAGGCAGCCAATTTATGACGCTTCATTAAACCGGCAACATCAGCTTGCAAGTAAGGCGGCAAATAAGAAAAAACCTTGGCGCGATCACCCAAGGAGAACATAGAAATTAGCGGCAAGGCTTCTTTAGGTTCGAACTCTGCTAAGGCTTGGCCAATATCTGCAAAGTGATACTCATCGAGGGTAGAGCGAAGAGTAGGTTTATCGAGATTAACTAGGGCGAGCTCTAGTTTTTGTTGAAGTTGTGCCATGTACTGCTCCAGCTATCGCATAGAGCCAGACATCAACGAGACGGACTACACGAAGGAAATTTTTTGTATAAGATTTAAAAAACAATAAAAGTTTCGACTGTCGGGGTCCGGGTTCATAAAAGATTCTCAGTGATAAAATCGGCGCAAATTGTAGGGGGCAACAGGCTTTTTTTCAAGCTATTTCCGCTCCGAGATGTGTACCTCGGAGCAATAATAACGGGCAGTGTTAGCTATTGTAGCCTAGATTCGGTGCTAACCAACGCTCAGCGTCTTCCAGGCTCATATTTTTGCGTTGAGCATAATCTTCAACCTGATCTTTTTGAATTGATGCCACTGCAAAATAGCGGCTATCAGGATGTGAAAAATACCAGCCAGACACAGCGGCACCAGGCCACATTGCGTAGCTTTCAGTAAGTTGCATACCAATACGTTGTTCAACATCCAGCAGTTTCCAAATAAGGCCCTTCTCAGTGTGTTCAGGACATGCCGGGTAACCCGGAGCAGGGCGAATACCTTGGTAATTCTCGCGAATCAACTCCTCGTTGCTTAACGCTTCATCGGCAGCATAGCCCCAATATTTTTTACGTACTTGCGCATGCAAGTATTCAGCGAAGCCTTCGGCTAAACGATCGGCCACCGCCTTCACCATAATAGCGTTGTAATCATCGCCATCTTGTTTGTAGGCTTCGGCTAATTCGTCTTCACCAATTCCACCGGTCACTGCAAAGGCACCAAAGTAATCAGCCTTACCAGAAGACTTAGGTGCGATAAAGTCAGCCAAACAATTGTTGGCTCCTTTTCTCTTTTCTGTTTGCTGGCGAAGCTGAGAGCTTACCCCCAGCAGTTCGCTGCGCGACTCATCGCGATAGATTTCGATATCGTCACCCACACTGTTGGCAGGGAACAGCCCAAATACGCCGGACACTTTTATTTCGTCCTTAGCTTTAAAACGCTCTAACATTACTTTTGCATCAGCAAAGATACGTTTAGCCTCTTCACCCACCACTTCATCTTCTAGTATACGTGGATATTTACCCGCTAAAGACCAAGTCATAAAGAATGGCGTCCAATCGATATAAGGCTCTATCTCAGCAATTGATACATTATCAAATTGCTGAACACCCAACTGCTTAGGCACTGGTGGCGTATAATTTTTCCAGTCTATATTCACTGCATTGGCGCGAGCGGCTTCCAATGTAACTGGCGGAGTTCGAGGGCGCTTACGAGCGTGTTGCTCACGTACAATGTCGTATTCTTTAGCCAGTTTTTCGGCAAAACCGGTACGGGTCTCTTGCGATAATAAACTCTGGCATACCCCCACCGCGCGTGAAGCATTGGAAACGTACACCACTGGATGCTGGTAGTTTTGTTCAATTTTCACCGCAGTGTGTGCTTTAGAGGTAGTGGCACCACCAATCAATAATGGAATATCCATGCCTGTGCGCTGCATCTCTTTAGCAACATGCACCATTTCATCAAGCGAAGGTGTAATCAAGCCAGATAGGCCAATCATGTCTACCTGCTCTTCTTTGGCTACTTTTAGGATTTTATCGCAAGGCACCATTACACCTAGGTCGATCACTTCAAAGTTATTACATTGCAGCACCACGCCAACAATGTTTTTGCCAATATCGTGTACGTCACCTTTTACTGTGGCCATAACAATTTTGCCGTTAGAGCGTTGTCCTTCGCCTTTTTCGGCTTCGATATAAGGTTGCAGATAGGCTACTGCTCGCTTCATCACTCGCGCCGATTTTACCACTTGCGGAAGGAACATTTTACCTGCGCCAAATAAGTCGCCCACCACGTTCATGCCATCCATTAATGGCCCTTCAATCACATGCAGTGGACGTTCTGCGGCTTGGCGAGCCAGTTCCGTATCCTCTTCGATGAATTCGGTAATACCTTTGACTAAAGCATGTTCTAGGCGCTTGTTTACATCCCAAGTCCGCCACTCTAGATCTTGAGCACTTTCTTGCTGCGTTCCGTCACCACGGTACTTCTCGGCAATCTCTAACAACTCTTCTGTAGCGTTGTCATGGGTATTGAGTACAACCGCTTCAACTTTGTCTTTAAGCTCTTTGGGAATGTCTTCGTAAATCGCGAGCTGACCTGCATTTACAATACCCATGTCCATGCCATTTTTAATCGCGTAATACAGGAATACCGCGTGAATAGCTTCACGTACTGGGTTGTTTCCGCGGAATGAGAAACTTACATTCGAAACACCGCCCGAAATCATCGCGTGAGGCAAGTTATCTTTAATGTCTTTAACCGCTTCGATGAAATCAACCGCATAGTTGTTATGCTCGTCGATACCGGTAGCTACAGCAAAAATATTGGGATCGAAGATGATATCTTCTGGTGGGAAGCCCACTTGATTCACCAAAATGTCGTAAGACTTACTACAAATCTCGAACTTACGCTCTCGCGTATCGGCTTGCCCCACTTCATCAAAAGCCATCACAATCACGGCTGCGCCATAGCGGCGCAGAATTTTGGCTTGCTCAATAAAAGGCTCCACTCCTTCTTTCATAGAGATGGAGTTAACGACAGGTTTACCTTGCACACACTGCAAACCCGCTTCAAGAATGTCCCACTTAGATGAGTCGATCATTACCGGTACTTTGGCAATATCTGGCTCTGACGCAACCATGTTTAAAAAGCGCACCATGGCAGCTTTAGAATCAAGCATGCCTTCATCCATGTTCACATCGATGATTTGCGCACCATTTTCTACCTGCTGCAAGGCAACTTCGATGGCTTTATCGTAGTTTTCTTCCTTAATTAAGCGCTTAAACATGGCCGAGCCAGTAACGTTGTTACGCTCACCCACATTTACAAATAAGGTTTCTGGGGTAATGGTTAGGGGTTCTAGTCCAGATAAACGACAGGCAACGTCTATTTCTGGCAATTGGCGCGGCGTAACACCTTCTACCGCATCGGCCATCGCTTTAATGTGTTCTGGCGTGGTACCACAACAGCCCCCCACCAGGTTTAAGAAACCAGCGCGAGCCCATTCGCCAATATGTTCAGCCATTTCCTTGGCTTCTAGATCATATTCACCAAAGGCATTTGGTAACCCCGCATTAGGGTGAGCCGATACATAACTCTCGCTTACTCTGCTTAGCTCTTCTACATATTGGCGTAGCTCATCCGGGCCAAGCGCACAGTTTAGGCCCATGCTAATTGGTTCAGCGTGGCGCAACGAGTTATAAAACGCCTCAGTTGTTTGTCCGCTTAAGGTACGGCCTGAGGCGTCGGTAATGGTACCGGAAATCATTATAGGTAAATCGATGCCTAATTCGTCATAAACTGATTTAACCGCAAACACTGCGGCTTTAGCATTTAAGGTATCGAAGATAGTTTCAATAAGGATCAGGTCGCTACCACCTTCAATTAAGGCCTTAGTCGACTCTTCGTAAGCTTCTACTAACTCGTTAAAAGTAACGTTTCGGTAACCCGGATCGTTTACATCAGGAGAAATAGAACAGGTACGGTTAGTTGGGCCTAGCACCCCCGCTACAAAACGTGGGCGTTCTGGGTTTAGCGCAGTAACTTCATCTGCCACCTTACGTGCTATTCTGGCTGCTTCTCGGTTAATTTCAGCAGAATAAGCTTCCATGTCGTAATCAGCCATGGCGATAGTGGTGGCGTTAAAGGTATTGGTTTCGAGAATATCAGCGCCGGCAAGTAAGTAATCACGGTGGATATCGGCAATGATTTTAGGCTGAGAAAGGACCAACATATCGTTGTTACCCTTAACATCAGTATGCCAATCCGCAAAGCGTTCTCCGCGGTAATCAGCCTCTTCCAACTTGTAAGATTGAATCATGGTTCCCATGCCGCCATCAATAATCATGATGCGTTGAGAAAGTTGCTTTTCTAATTGAGGCCTTGCTGACACGGGAACATCCTATTTCTTTCGCTGGTATTTCGAGACGGCAGTGTAGCACACTGCCTTTAAAGGCTTAGCTGCGATAAAGTTATATGAAATTATTTCAAGATATTATCGGATTTTGGTTTTAGCTCAGTTAGGTCGTACGGAGTGATTTGGTACACACAGTAATTTAGCCAATTGTTGTAAAGCAAATGACCATGACTACGCCAAGTAGCACACGGCGGTTTAGCGCAATCATCCTGAGGGTAGTAGTTTTCAGGTAATTGAGGATTCAAACCTTCTTGGCTGTCACGTAAATACTCGTTATGCAGAGTATCTGCTGCATACTCGGGGTGACCTGTTATAAATACTTGGCGAAAATCTTCACTGGCAAACAGATAGCTACCGGCTTCGGGGTTGTCGGCCAATACTGTTAAGTCAGTTTCTTCGGTGATCAAATTAGAATCAAAATGAGCATAACGCGACAAAGGTGCTAAAAAGGCATCGTCAAAACCACGCACTAAGGGATTATGCTTGTGTTTAGTCTGATGCCAATACACGCCTGATAATTTATTCTTGCGCGTTTGCTTTTCTAAACCGTATAAATGATACAAAGCAGCCTGAGCGGCCCAGCACAGATATAACGTAGAAGTAACATGGGTAGTTGACCAATCTATAATCTCTTTTACCTGATCCCAGTAATAAACGTCTTCGAATGCCACCTGACCCAGCGGCGCGCCGGTTATAATTAAGCCATCAAAATTACGTTCTCGCAATTTATCAAAATCTCGATAAAACTTATCAATATGCTCTTGCGGGGTGTTTTTAGATACTCGATGATTAATCCGTAACAACTTTACATTGACTTGCAATGGTGAGTTAGAGAGTAACCGAAGAATTTGATTTTCAGTCTCAATTTTCTTTGGCATCAAGTTAAGTAATACCACTTCTAAGGGACGAATATCCTGATGAGCAGCACGACTCTCTGGCATGACAAATATGTTTTCATTGCGCAAGACTTCAGCAGCGGGTAACTGATCGGGAATACAAATTGGCATATAAAGGTTCCTTGCTAACAACAGGCAATGTATGTCTAGACATCTAGATACCTATTTTAGTTAGATTGTAGAGTATGTCTAGAACTTGTTAAAAGCAGCTGATTTTATGCGTCAAATTCTTCATAATGCAGGCTAGACGGATGAAGTAGAAAGAAAAAATGGCAGAGTTAAAGCTAAATGTTGAACGCTTACAGATAGGAGTTTATGTAAAGCTTCCTGTTAAGTGGGGCGAGCACCCTTTTATGTTCACCAGCTTCAAGATTAAAAGCCAAGACCAAATCGAAGTGATACACAACCTAGGCTTAAAACATGTCATCGTTGTTCCCGAAAAGAGCGACAAACCACCGCTGCCCGTTGACCAAGAAAATGGCGATAGTAAAAAAACTGACCGCAAAGCCCAAGAGAAAGCAGAAAAAGCACTTTGGGAAGAAAAGCGCGCCCGTATCGAAGAACTTAAAAACTACAGACGTAATCTACAAAAGGTAGAAAAAGAGTTCGATCGCTCCATGGCGCAAGTGCGGGCGGTAATGTCTAAGCTCAAAAGTCGCCCGCTAAATGCGGTAGATGATGCAACCAGCCTAATTAACAACTTGGCAGACGATCTTCTTTCCGGAGAGAATGTTGTACTTCATTTGATGAACGACAGTAAAGATGCCGACAGTTTCTATTATCACAGCCTCAATGTTTCAATACTGGCGATGATGTTAGCTAAAGCAGCAGGTTTCTCCGAGCGCGACATTAAAATTTTAGGCCTTGCTGGTTTATTCCACGATGTGGGTAAAATGAAGATCCCGGATAAGATTTTACGCAAGCCAGGCAAGCTAACGGCACAAGAAGCAAACTTACTAAAAATGCACACCAAGTACGGTGCCGATTTTTTAAAGCTCTCTGAAACGCTGCCGGCCAAAGTTAAGTTAATTGCTGAACAACACCACGAGTTTTTAGATGGAAGTGGTTATCCCAAAAAACTTAAGGGTGAGCAAATCGACCGTTTGTCGCAACTTATATCAGTAGTTAACGAGTACGACAGTTTGTGTCATCCGCGCGATGTGAAACAAACTCGCATTCCTTTCACAGTAATTTCCTTTCTTTATAAACAGCGTAAAGAGCAGCTTAATACGGCAGATTTAGGCATTCTGATCCGCTTGCTGGGTATTTACCCACCAGGCAGCGTAGTACAGCTTAGCTCAGGCCAAATTGGCTTGGTGATGTCGGTTAACTCTGAGCGCTTGTTGTTTCCTGCGGTACAAGTTTACGATGCCAATATTCCTCGCACCGAAGCGCCAATTATCGATTTAGAAGCTGCAGGCTTAACCATTGAAAAAGCCTTAAAACCGAGCGCATTACCCGATGCAGTGTTTGAATACCTTAACCCTCGGGCACGCATTTCATACTACTTCGACCACAATAAACGTTTGTAATGACCTAAATCTTACTTTTCAGCAATAGCAAATTTTTGACAAAAAAAAGCCGGACCTAAGTCCGGCTTTTTAAGCTTGGTGTCTGAGTTTACTCAGCAGCTTCTTCAACTACTTCTTCAACTTCAGGACGGTCCAATAATTCAATGTATGCCATAGGAGCATTGTCGCCAGCACGGAAACCGCATTTTAAAATGCGAGTATAACCGCCTGCACGTTCTTTGAATCGTGGGCCGATTTCAGCAAATAGCTTACCAACAACTTCTGCATCGCGAGTACGAGCAAAAGCTAAACGACGGTTAGCTACACTGTCATTTTTAGCCAATGTAATTAATGGCTCAACAACACGGCGAAGCTCTTTGGCTTTAGGCAATGTTGTCTTGATAACTTCATGGCGAACCAATGAACTGGCCATATTCCGGAACATAGCCTGACGATGGCTGCTATTTCGGTTCAATTGACGACCACTCTGACGATGGCGCATGACCTTATCCTTCTATATTAAGACGTTAAAACCAGTGACTACTTATCAGCGATGCTAGCAGGTGGCCAGTTTTCTAGGCGCATACCTAGAGACAAACCACGTGATGCCAATACATCTTTGATTTCTGTAAGCGACTTCTTACCCAAGTTAGGGGTTTTAAGTAGCTCAACTTCGGTACGTTGTACCAAGTCACCAATGTAATGAATCGCTTCTGCCTTCAAACAGTTAGCAGAGCGTACTGTCAACTCTAGATCATCGACAGGACGAAGCAGGATTGGATCAAACTCTGGCTTCTCTTCTTTTTCTTCCGGCTCACTTACGTCACGTAAGTCAACGAAGGCATCCAACTGCTCTGCAAGAATTGTTGCACTGCGGCGGATGGCTTCCTCTGGATCAAGAGTACCATTGGTTTCCATATCAATAACCAATTTGTCCAAATCAGTACGTTGCTCAACGCGAGCAGCCTCAACAGTATAAGCTATACGCTCTACTGGGCTATAAGCTGCATCAGTTAGCAAACGACCAATTGGACGCTCTTCATCTTCAGAGTGAACCCGAACTGAAGCTGGTACGTAACCGCGACCACGTTCTACCTTAATGCGCATGCTGATTTCAGCGTTGCTGCTAAGGTGACAAATAACGTGCTCAGGGTTAGTGATTTCGACATCAGCGTCGTGCTGAATGTCGCCTGCAACCACAGGACCTGCTCCAGACTTGGTAAGACTTAATGTTACTTCGTCTTTACCTTCTAACTTCACAGCAATACCTTTTAGGTTTAGTAAGATTTCCAAGATATCCTCTTGAACACCTTCCTTACTGCTGTACTCATGCAACACGCCGTCGATTTCAACTTCAGTTACCGCACAACCAGGCATAGAAGATAAAAGAATACGACGAAGAGCGTTACCTAAAGTGTGGCCAAAACCACGCTCTAACGGCTCAAGCGTAACCTTTGCACGAGTTGGGCTAACTTGTTCGATCTCAACTAGCCTTGGTTTTAGAAACTCTGTTACAGAACCCTGCATTGTGTCCTCTCTATAATTCAACTTTACTTAGAGTAAAGTTCGACGATCAGCTGTTCGTTAATTTCCGCAGACAAGTCAGCGCGCTCAGGTAGGCGTTTGAAAGTGCCTTCCATCTTAGTTGCGTCTACTTCTACCCACGATGCCGCTTCACGTTGTCCAGCGATTTCTAAAGATGCAACAATACGCGCTTGCTTCTTAGATTTTTCGCGAACACTGATAACGTCTTCTGGTAGAACCTTGTAAGAAGGAATGTTTACCACTTTACCGTTTACTAGAATAGCTTTGTGGCTAACTAGCTGACGAGCTTCAGCGCGAGTAGCACCGAAACCCAAACGGTAAACAACGTTATCCAAACGACTTTCTAACAATTGCAGCAAGTTTTCACCGGTGTTGCCTTTTAGGCGTGCAGCGGCTTTGTAGTAGTTGCGGAATTGCTTTTCAAGAATGCCGTATAAACGACGAACTTTTTGCTTCTCACGAAGCTGTAAACCGTAGTCTGAAAGACGCGCTTTACGTGCACCGTGTTGTCCAGGTGCTGTATCCAGCTTACACTTTGTGTCGATCGCACGTACGCCACTTTTCAAGAAAAGATCGGTACCTTCACGACGGCTAAGTTTAAGCTTTGGACCTAAATATCTTGCCATTTTTCTTTCTCCAATCTATCCAGAAACTACACGCGGCGTTTCTTAGGTGGACGACAGCCATTGTGTGGAATCGGAGTCACGTCGGTGATGTTAGTCACACGGAAACCCGCAGCATGTAATGCACGGATTGAAGACTCACGACCAGGACCTGGGCCGTTTACAAACACTTCTACGTTCTTAAGGCCGTAGTCTTTAGCTGCTTCAGCAGCACGCTCAGCAGCAACCTGTGCAGCGAACGGAGTAGACTTACGAGAACCACGGAAACCTGAACCACCTGCGGTAGCCCAAGAAAGCGCGTTGCCCTGACGATCAGTGATAGTCACGATAGTATTGTTGAAAGATGCATGGATATGAGCCATGCCATCAGCAACTTGTTTTTTTACGCGTTTACGAGCGCGAGTCGGAGTTTTAGCCATTATCACTCACCCCTTATTTCTTAATAGGTTTGCGAGGACCTTTACGGGTGCGCGCATTAGTTTTAGTGCGCTGACCGCGAAGGGGCAAACTGCGACGATGACGAAGTCCACGGTAACAACCGAGGTCCATCAAGCGCTTAATGTTCATAGATACTTCACGGCGTAGATCACCTTCAACGGTGAATTTAGCTACTTCGTCACGAAGTTTATCGATTTGTGTTTCGTCAAGTTCTCTGATCTTAACATCTTCAGCGATACCGGCTGCCGCACAGATTTTCTGTGAACGGGTTAAGCCAATGCCGAAGATTGCAGTTAAAGCAATAACTGCGTGCTTCTGATCAGGAATGTTAATGCCGGCTATACGGGCCATTGGCACACTCCTATTTTTCGTGTTAAACGAAGGCCATCTGTGAAAAGCCCGTAAGGATACTCAACAGATGACCACATTGCAAATAATATTGTCTTGAAATCTACTAACTAGCCTTGGCGCTGTTTATGCTTTGGCTCACTGCAAATTACACGCACAACACCGTTGCGCTTAATAACTTTACAGTTACGGCAGATTTTCTTAACGGATGCACGTACTTTCATTGCTATCTCCGCAAAAGTTAAAGTCCAATCTCAAGGGCGGCCTATCGGCCGTAACCTTTAAGATTAGCTTTTTTCAGAACCGAACCATATTGATGAGACATCAAATGGGTTTGGACCTGAGCCATAAAGTCCATGATAACCACCACTACAATAAGTAGCGAAGTACCACCGAAGTAGAACTGAACGTTCATTCCGATCATCATAAACTCAGGAATTAAACATACAAACGTGATGTACAAAGCACCAGCTAGGGTTAAACGAGTCATCACCTTGTCGATGTATCGCGAGGTTTGCTCACCAGGGCGAATACCCGGAATGAACGCGCCACTCTTCTTCAAGTTGTCTGCTGTTTCGCGAGGGTTAAATACCAACGCTGTATAGAAGAAGCAAAAGAAGATAATGGCTGCTGCATACAAGAACACATATAACGGTTGCCCAGGTTGTAGCGTTAGCGATAAGTCAGATAAGAAAGACAAGCCTTCATTTTGACCAAACCACTGAGCTAATGTGCCAGGGAACAGAATAATACTTGAAGCAAAAATAGCTGGGATAACACCCGCCATGTTTACCTTAAGTGGTAAATGTGTGCTTTGCGCAGCAAACACTTTGCGACCTTGTTGGCGTTTTGCATAGTTAACAACGATACGACGTTGTCCACGTTCTACAAATACCACAAAGAAGGTCACCGCAAATACAAGAGCAACGATGAACAAGAGTAACAACAAATGTAACTCTCCTTGACGCGCCTGCTCAGCCGTCTGACCGATTGCAGAAGGCAATCCTGCCACAATACCAGCAAAAATCAGAATCGAGATCCCGTTGCCAATACCGCGTTCAGTAATTTGCTCACCTAACCACATTAGGAACATTGTTCCCGTTACCAAGCTAACCACCGCAGTGAAATAGAATGGTAGGCCTGGGTTAATAACCAGACCAGCCATCATATTTGGTAAGCCAGTAGCAATACCAATAGCTTGGAAGGTTGCTAGAACCAGTGTGCTATAACGCGTGTATTGACTGATTTTACGTCGACCCGACTCGCCTTCCTTTTTAAGTTCGGCAAGGGTTGGGTGAACAACAGTCAATAACTGGATGATAATCGATGCCGAAATATACGGCATGATACCTAACGCGAAAATAGACGCACGTGAAAGTGCACCACCTGAAAACATATTAAACATTTCCAGAATGGTACCCTTCTGCTGGTCAAACAACGCGGCCAGTACAGCGGCATCAATCCCAGGTAACGGCACAAAGGAGCCGGCTCGGAACACGATAATTGCTCCAAGCACAAATAATAAACGACTCTTAAGCTCGCTTAAGCCGCCTTGTGCACTTGCTGATGCTGTTCCTGGATTCTTAGCCATGTTTTGTACTATTCCTCGATTTTACCGCCAGCAGCTTCAATAGCTGCTAGTGCGCCTTTAGTTACACGCAGGCCACGTAAGGTAACTGGTGCTTTAACTTCGCCAGATAGTACTACTTTTGCAAACTTAATGTTGCGAGTAATAAGACCAGCCGCCTTCAAAGCGTCCAAATCTACCACGTCAGCAGTAACTTTAGCTAGCTCACTAGTGCGAACTTCAGCAGTTACCATTGATTTACGTGAAGTAAAACCAAATTTAGGCAAACGTTGTTTCAATGGCATTTGACCGCCTTCGAAACCTGGGCGCACACTACCGCCAGAACGAGATTTCTGACCTTTGTGACCACGACCACCGGTTTTACCTAAACCAGAACCGATACCACGACCTACACGCTTAGCATTTGGCTTTGAGCCAGCAGCTGGAGAAAGAGTATTCAAACGCATGATTATTCTCCCTCAACCTTAACCATGTAAGAAACTTTATTAATCATACCGCGAACACAAGGAGTATCCTCTAGCTCTACAGTATGGTTAATGCGACGAAGACCTAGACCTGTTAGGGTCGCACGGTGCTTAGGCAAACGGCCGATTGCACTTTTGGTCTGTGTTACTTTAATTTTGTTCGACATGGCTTATTACCCCAGAATTTCTTGGACGCTTAGGCCACGCTTAGCAGCAACGTCTTGTGGAGAATGCATATTCTCAAGAGCGTCGATAGTAGCGCGAACAATGTTAATTGGGTTAGTAGAACCGTATGCCTTAGACAATACGTTCTGCACACCAGCAACTTCTAGAACAGCACGCATCGCACCACCGGCAATAATACCAGTACCCTCTGATGCAGGTTGCATGTAAACACGCGACCCAGAGTGGCGACCCTTAATAGGATGCTGCAGTGTAGTGCCTCTCAGCTGTACACTAGTAAGGTTACGACGCGCTTTTTCCATTGCTTTTTGAATAGCAGCTGGAACTTCACGTGCTTTACCATAACCAAACCCTACGCGACCGTTACCGTCACCCACTACTGTTAACGCAGTGAAGCTGAAGATACGACCACCTTTAACTACTTTTGACACACGGTTTACAGCGATAAGCTTTTCATTCAGATCACTACCGGCTTGTGCTTCAAATTTAGACATGACTCACTCCTTAGAACTGAAGACCAGCTTCACGTGCTGCTTCTGCAAGCGCAGCTACGCGGCCGTGGTACTTAAAGCCTGAACGGTCAAAAGCTACAGATGTAACGCCTTTTTCAGCAGCACGTTCAGCGATTGCTTTACCTACTGCAGTAGCGGCAGCTACATTACCTAAACTTTCAAGACCGTTAGCAACGGCTTTATCTACTGTTGATGCTGTGGCAATAACCTGTGCATCAGGTGCAATCACCTGCGCGTAAATATGGCGCGGAGTACGGTGAATCACCAGGCGGGTTTTACCCAACTCTTGCATAGCTTTGCGAGTGCGTGTTGCACGACGCAGACGAGCAATTTTCTTTTCCATAGTGTTAACCTACTTCTTCTTAGCCTCTTTACGGCGAACATTTTCGTCAGAGTAACGAACACCTTTACCTTTGTAAGGCTCTGGCGGACGGAACGCGCGAATGTCTGCTGCTACCTGACCAACAACTTGCTTATCAGCACCTTTCAGTACGATTTCAGTTTGTGATGGACACTCTGCTGTAACACCTTCTGGTAAGGTGTAATCTACAGGGTGAGAAAAACCTAAAGTTAGGTTAACTACCGAGCCTTTAACTGCTGCACGGTAACCAACACCCAATAGTGTTAGCTTTTTCTCAAACCCGTCTGTAACGCCAACAACCATGTTGTTGCTAAGAGCACGAGCTGTACCTGCTTGAGCTGAAGAAGCACCTTCAACTACAGCAAATTTCAATTCGTTTTCTTCTTTCGTTACAACAACTGCGTCATTAAAAACGCGAGTCAATGTACCTTTGCTACCTTTAACCGTTAATTCTTGGCCGTTGATATTTACTTCAACGCCAGCAGGAATTGTAACGGGAGCCTTGGCTACGCGAGACATATTACCTACCTCCGGTTAAGCTACGTAACAGACGATTTCACCGCCCATGCCAGCTTTACGTGCTGCACGGTCAGTCATAACGCCTTTAGATGTAGAAACGATTGCAACGCCAAGGCCACCCATAACTTTAGGCAGGTCTTTAGCACCTTTATAAATGCGCAAACCTGGACGGCTTACACGTTCAATCTTTTCAATAACTTTTTTACCTTCAAAGTACTTGAGGGTAACTTCTAATGACTTTTTCACGTCACCAGTCACAGCGTATCCTGTGATATAACCTTCTTCTTGCAACAAGTTAGCAATTGCCACTTTTACTTTAGATGAAGGCATAACAACAGATACTTTATTTGCTGATTGACCGTTGCGAACGCGAGTCAACATATCTGCAATAGGATCTTGCATGCTCATAATCGTTTACTCCGTAATTAAGTGGATTACCAACTAGCTTTCTTAAGGCCAGGAACCTCACCGCGCATCATCGCTTCACGCAATTTAATACGGCTTAGGCCGAATTTGCGTAGGTAGCCATGAGGACGGCCGGTTACGTTACAGCGGTTACGCTGACGAGACCGACTTGAATCACGAGGTAACGATTGCAATTTTAACACTGCGTCCCAACGCTCTTCATCAGAGCTGTTCACGCTGCTAATAATCGCTTTAAGCGCAGCGCGCTTTTCCGCGAAACGAGCAACGGTTTTTTCACGTTTCGCTTCACGAGCTTTCATTGATTGTTTAGCCATAACTAACTCTACCTTACTTACGGAATGGGAAGTTAAAGGCAGCCAGCAGAGCGCGGCCTTCCTCGTTGGTTTCGGCAGTAGTAGTGATAGTAATATCCATACCACGAACCTTATCAACTTTGTCATAATCGATTTCAGGGAAGATGATTTGCTCACGTACACCCATGCTGTAATTACCACGGCCGTCGAATGACTTAGCATTCAAACCACGGAAATCTCGAACACGAGGAATAGCGATCGAAATCAAACGCTCTAAAAACTCCCACATACGCTCACCGCGTAGAGTCACTTTACAACCAATTGGGTATCCATCACGGATTTTGAAGCCTGCTACAGATTTACGAGCTTTGGTAGTAAGTGGTTTTTGACCTGAGATAGCCGCTAGATCAGCAATTGCGTGCTCTAGTACTTTCTTGTCATTAACCGCTTCACCCACACCCATGTTAAGGGTGATTTTCTCAATCCGAGGGACTTGCATGATGGATTTGTAACCGAACTCCTTTAAGAGTTCAGGCGTTACAGTTTCCTTATATAGGTCATGCAGTTTCGCCATCGTTAACTCCAGTTACTTTACAATTTCATTAGACGATTTGAATACACGAACTTTTTTGTCGTCTTCAAATCGGAAACCAACGCGATCAGCCTTGCCAGTGGCAGGGTTAAAAATCGCTACGTTTGATGCATCAAGGGCCGCTTCTTTCTCAACAATACCGCCAGCAACACCCAATTGTGGGTTTGGCTTTTGGTGCTTCTTGATTACATTCACGCCTTCAACGAATAGTTTTCCAGTAGGTAAAACTTTGGTTACGCTACCGCGTTTGCCTTTGTCTTTACCTGCAATAACTATTACTTCATCGCCTTTTTGGATTTTATTAGCCATTTTGGACTCCTTAAAGTACTTCTGGCGCTAGAGACACAATTTTCATGAACTGTTCATTTCGCAGTTCACGTGTCACAGGACCAAAGATACGAGTACCAATAGGCTGATTGTTTGCATTCAAGATAACCGCTGCATTGCGGTCAAAACGAATTACAGAACCATCAGGACGACGAACGCCTTTTCTAGTACGCACTACCACAGCATTCATAACGTCACCTTTCTTAACTTTACCGCGAGGAATTGCTTCCTTAACAGTAACTTTAATGATGTCGCCAATTCGTGCATAACGGCGGTGCGAACCACCTAGGACCTTAATACACTGTACAAGGCGCGCGCCGGAATTGTCCGCCACGTCCATAGTAGATTGCATTTGGATCATTTCAGTGCTCCGCTATATATTACAACTGACCCCAGCAATTAGCGCTGAGATCTCTGGCTGCCTAATTAAAGGGCGCGAAATTATAACACCCTAATTTTTCAATTGGTAGGATTGTCTAAATTTTGTTTAATTTAATTAAAAAAACAATAATAAACAAAGAGTTACCACGCAAGCTGTAAGTAAAAAACAGCTAAAAAGAGGCTAATTTCACGCTTGGGTCATTAGAGTTGGAGCCATTAGCCCTAACCTAATCAGATAAACCGACCAATAATTGGTCGATAAAAACAAAAAAACCCAGCAATAGTGCCGGGCTTAATTGAATATGGTGCTGATAGGCAGATTCGAACTGCCGACCTCACCCTTACCAAGGGTGCGCTCTACCAACTGAGCTATATCAGCGAAATAAAAACCCAGCTATAAGCTGGGTTTTTAAATTGGAGCCTGGCGGTGACCTACTTTCACATGGGGAAGCCCCACACTATCATCGGCGCAGTTGCGTTTCACTTCTGAGTTCGGCATGGAGTCAGGTGGGTCCACAACGCTATTGCCACCAGGCAAAAACTGTTGTCTTTAACATTCGAAAAAGCTGAAACACCTCATGAGCACTAACAAGCATTCATGGTTTCTAAAATAAAGTATCTATAAGCAACACCCTTTAGGTGTTGTATGGTTAAGCCTCACGGGTAATTAGTACAAGTTAGCTCAATGCCTCACAGCACTTACACACCTTGCCTATCAACGTTGTAGTCTCCAACGGCCCTTCAGAGGACTTAAAGTCCTAGTGAGAATTAATCTCGAGGCCTGCTTCCCGCTTAGATGCTTTCAGCGGTTATCAGTTCCGAACGTAGCTACTGGGCAATGCTATTGGCATAACAACCCAAACACCAGCGGTTCGTCCACTCCGGTCCTCTCGTACTAGGAGCAGCTCCCCTCAATTCTCAAACGCCCACGGCAGATAGGGACCGAACTGTCTCACGACGTTCTAAACCCAGCTCGCGTACCACTTTAAATGGCGAACAGCCATACCCTTGGGACCGACTTCAGCCCCAGGATGTGATGAGCCGACATCGAGGTGCCAAACACCGCCGTCGATATGAACTCTTGGGCGGTATCAGCCTGTTATCCCCGGAGTACCTTTTATCCGTTGAGCGATGGCCCTTCCATACAGAACCACCGGATCACTATGACCTACTTTCGTACCTGCTCGACGTGTCTGTCTCGCAGTTAAGCTGGCTTATGCCATTGCACTAACCGTATGATGTCCGACCATACTTAGCCAACCTTCGTGCTCCTCCGTTACTCTTTGGGAGGAGACCGCCCCAGTCAAACTACCCACCAGACACTGTCCGCATCCCGGATAACGGGACAACGTTAGAACATCAACACTACAAGGGTGGTATTTCAAGGTCGGCTCCACGTCATCTAGCGACAACGCTTCAAAGCCTCCCACCTATCCTACACATGTAGGGTCAATGTTCAGTGTCAAGCTGTAGTAAAGGTTCACGGGGTCTTTCCGTCTAGCCGCGGGTACACCGCATCTTCACGGCAATTTCAATTTCACTGAGTCTCGGGTGGAGACAGCTTGGCCATCATTACGCCATTCGTGCAGGTCGGAACTTACCCGACAAGGAATTTCGCTACCTTAGGACCGTTATAGTTACGGCCGCCGTTTACCGGGGCTTCGATCAATAGCTTCGCTTGCGCTAACCACATCAATTAACCTTCCGGCACCGGGCAGGCGTCACACCGTATACGTCATCTTTCGATTTAGCACAGTGCTGTGTTTTTAATAAACAGTTGCAGCCAACTGGTATCTGCGACTGCCAGCAGCTTAGGAAGCAAGTTCCATCACCGCCGGCAGCGTACCTTCTCCCGAAGTTACGGTACCATTTTGCCTAGTTCCTTCACCCGAGTTCTCTCAAGCGCCTTGGTATTCTCTACCCAACCACCTGTGTCGGTTTGGGGTACGGTTTCGTATAATCTGAAGCTTAGAGACTTTTCCTGGAAGCAGGGCATCAACCACTTCGTGTCCGTAGACACTCGTCATCAACTCTCAGCGTATTGTAAACCCGGATTTGCCTAAGTTTACCGCCTACTGCCTTTCACGTGGACAACCATCGCCACGCTGGCCTAGCCTTCTCCGTCCTCCCATCGCAATTATACGAAGTACAGGAATATTAACCTGTTTCCCATCGACTACACTTTTCAGTCTCGCCTTAGGGGCCGACTCACCCTGCCCTGATTAACATTGGACAGGAAACCTTGGTCTTTCGGCGAGGGGGCTTTTCACCCCCTTTATCGTTACTCATGTCAACATTCGCACTTCTGATACCTCCAGCATGCCTTACGACACACCTTCAACGGCTTACAGAACGCTCCTCTACCGAGCATGCAAGCATGCTCCCGTAGCTTCGGTGGTATGTTTAGCCCCGTTACATCTTCCGCGCAGGCCGACTCGACCAGTGAGCTATTACGCTTTCTTTAAATGATGGCTGCTTCTAAGCCAACATCCTGGCTGTCTAAGCCTTCCCACATCGTTTCCCACTTAACATACACTTTGGGACCTTAGCTGACGGTCTGGGTTGTTTCCCTTTCCACGACGGACGTTAGCACCCGCCGTGTGTCTCCCGAGTAGTACTTGATGGTATTCGGAGTTTGCAAAGGGTTGGTAAGTCGGGATGACCCCCTAGCCTTAACAGTGCTCTACCCCCATCAGTATTCGCTCGAGGCGCTACCTAAATAGCTTTCGAGGAGAACCAGCTATCTCCCGGTTTGATTGGCCTTTCACCCCCAGCCACAAGTCATCCGCTAATTTTTCAACATTAGTCGGTTCGGTCCTCCAATTGGTGTTACCCAATCTTCAACCTGCCCATGGCTAGATCACCGGGTTTCGGGTCTAATCCCAGCAACTATGCGCGCAGTTAACACTCGGTTTCCCTACGGCTCCGCTATTCGCTTAACCTTGCTACTGAAATTAAGTCGTTGACCCATTATACAAAAGGTACGCAGTCACCCCACGAAGGGGCTCCCACTGCTTGTACGTATACGGTTTCAGGTTCTATTTCACTCCCCTCACAGGGGTTCTTTTCGCCTTTCCCTCACGGTACTGGTTCACTATCGGTCAGTCAGGAGTATTTAGCCTTGGAGGATGGTCCCCCCATATTCAGACAACATATCACGTGTGCCGTCCTACTCGTTTTCACTTAAAGTAGATTTTCATGTACGGGGCTATCACCCTGTATCGCCATCCTTTCCAGAATGTTCCACTAATCACCTAAAAGCTTAAGGGCTAATCCGGGTTCGCTCGCCGCTACTACCAGAATCTCGGTTGATTTCTTTTCCTCCGGGTACTTAGATGTTTCAGTTCCCCGGGTTCGCCTCGCAACGCTATGTATTCACGTTACGATACTGCATAAAATGCAGTGGGTTTCCCCATTCGGAAATCCATGTCTATTACGTCTTTTATCGACTTAACATGGCTTATCGCAGATTAACACGTCCTTCATCGCCTCTGACTGCCAAGGCATCCACCGTATACGCTTAGTCACTTAACCATACAACACCTAAATGTTGTCGCTTAAATCACTTGAATGGTCAGGCTGTATAAATCCTGCCATTCGAGTACGATCACCTTATTTTTGAATACCAAGAACACTTGTTATTAAACTCATATTCTTGAGATATTTTTTTATCAGCTTTTCCAAATTGTTAAAGAGCATTGGTTCATAAAAAAACCAAAGCTAAATGGCCAGATGTCGGCGACTTATCTTTGGTTTTTAGGTAAGAAGTGGTGGAGCTATGCGGGATCGAACCGCAGACCTCCTGCGTGCAAGGCAGGCGCTCTCCCAGCTGAGCTATAGCCCCATTTCTTACTTTAGTTGGACCCTGGTAGGTCTGGGCAGACTTGAACTGCCGACCTCACCCTTATCAGGGGTGCGCTCTAACCAGCTGAGCTACAGACCTAAATAGGTGCCAACTTTCTCTTACTTTCTATCAAGCAATCTGTGTGAACACGTCACAAAACCTAAGCATCATAATAAGGAGGTGATCCAGCCCCAGGTTCCCCTAGGGCTACCTTGTTACGACTTCACCCCAGTCATGAACCACAAAGTGGTGAGCGTCCTCCCGAAGGTTAAACTACCCACTTCTTTTGCAGCCCACTCCCATGGTGTGACGGGCGGTGTGTACAAGGCCCGGGAACGTATTCACCGTAGCATTCTGATCTACGATTACTAGCGATTCCGACTTCACGGAGTCGAGTTGCAGACTCCGATCCGGACTACGACATGCTTTTTGGGGTCCGCTTGCTCTCGCGAGTTCGCATCCCTCTGTACATGCCATTGTAGCACGTGTGTAGCCCTGCCCGTAAGGGCCATGATGACTTGACGTCGTCCCCACCTTCCTCCGGTTTATCACCGGCAGTCTCCCTAGAGTTCCCACCATTACGTGCTGGCAAATAAGGATAGGGGTTGCGCTCGTTGCGGGACTTAACCCAACATCTCACGACACGAGCTGACGACAGCCATGCAGCACCTGTATCTGAGTTCCCGAAGGCACTAAACCATCTCTGGTAAATTCTCAGTATGTCAAGGGCAGGTAAGGTTCTTCGCGTTGCATCGAATTAAACCACATGCTCCACCGCTTGTGCGGGCCCCCGTCAATTCATTTGAGTTTTAACCTTGCGGCCGTACTCCCCAGGCGGTCTACTTAATGCGTTAGCTGCGTTACCCACGAGTTAAACTCACAGACAACTAGTAGACATCGTTTACGGCGTGGACTACCAGGGTATCTAATCCTGTTTGCTCCCCACGCTTTCGTACATGAGCGTCAGTTTTTGTCCAGGTGGCCGCCTTCGCCACTGGTATTCCTTCAGATCTCTACGCATTTCACCGCTACACCTGAAATTCTACCACCCTCTACAAAACTCTAGCTTGCCAGTTCCAAATGCCATTCCCAGGTTGAGCCCGGGGATTTCACATCTGGCTTAGAAAGCCGCCTGCGTACGCTTTACGCCCAGTAATTCCGATTAACGCTCGGACCCTCCGTATTACCGCGGCTGCTGGCACGGAGTTAGCCGGTCCTTCTTCTGTCGCTAACGTCAAAGATAGTAAGTATTAATTACTACCCCTTCCTCACGACTGAAAGTGCTTTACAACCCGAAGGCCTTCTTCACACACGCGGCATGGCTGCATCAGGCTTTCGCCCATTGTGCAATATTCCCCACTGCTGCCTCCCGTAGGAGTCTGGGCCGTGTCTCAGTCCCAGTGTGGCTGATCATCCTCTCAAACCAGCTAGGGATCGTCGCCTTGGTGAGCCATTACCCCACCAACTAGCTAATCCCACTTGGGCTAATCTTTACGCGAAAGGCTCCGAAGAGTCCCCTCCTTTGGTCCGAAGACATTATGCGGTATTAGCAGTCGTTTCCAACTGTTGTCCCCCACGTAAAGGCATATTCCCAAGCATTACTCACCCGTCCGCCGCTCGTCAGCAAAGTAGCAAGCTACTCTCTGTTACCGCTCGACTTGCATGTGTTAAGCCTGCCGCCAGCGTTCAATCTGAGCCATGATCAAACTCTTCAATCAAAAGTTTTTTCGCTCAAAGTTAAAAACTGAAATTATTACTGTGTTTTACAGTGCAAGACTCCAGTTCACTTAAGCTTAATTTTTTCGCTTAAGGTCCTGCGAGTGCTCACACAGATTGCTTGATAAATTGTTAAAGAGCGTTACCTCTTGTGAGGCGAGGTGCGCATTTTACGCTTTCCTCTGTAGCTGTCAACCGCTTTTTAAAACATTTTAAAAAGAAGTTTGAGAGCCGGCTAACTTAGCCCTAGGCCTTGCTACCCCTGACTTAGCCTTGCTTCGCTTTAGCGCGCTGCGTGCCGTGTCAGTGGAGGTGCATTATAGGGATCGATTCCCGCGGCGCAAGCGTTTTTTGAAGAAAATCACAATTAATTTTGAATTGATAATTAACCCCCAACTAAGCCACAAAATACCCACAAACTTATCCACAGAAAACCAAGTTCGCGACTAAACAAGCCTATGAATTAAAAGTAATTGTGTCATTTAGCAAGTTTCTGATAGAGAAATTGTACATTTTCTAGCTTATCGGCAAAAAGCTGGCTACCATGATGTCGCAATTTTGTTAAAAAATTGCTTTCCATTATTCTGAATACATTGAGCATTGAATTTATTATGAAAAATTCCAGTTTATCTGTTGTCATACTTATAGCGGTAGCAGTTGCTGCCTATTTTGTCGCTGCCGCAGTCGCTCCTCTACAGCCTTTATACCTATCTATAGCAGTAATTGTTGGCGGCGCCATCGTATTGTTAAGTTCTAACGGTGCTACTAGCGACGAACAACCAGCAAGTTCATCAACGACTGAATCATCAGACGTTGTGGAAACACAAACCCTATACGTTGGTAATCTACCCTATCGTGCAAACGAGTCAGCTATTCGCAAATTATTCTCAGATTACGGCCAAGTAGTATCAGTGCGTTTATTGAAAGATAAGCAAACCGGTAAACGTCGCGGCTTTGGTTTTGTTGAAATGGCAGCTAAAGATGCATCAAAAGCAGTGGAAGCCCTAAACGAACAAGAGTTTCAACAACGCACTTTAAAGGTTCGTGAAGCGAATGAGCGTAAAGAAGCCTAAGTAAATAGTTGCAAGCTACTTAGTTGATAAGCTTGTAGCTGTTTTAACAACGAAGAATTAGCGGGACGCATAGTGCAGTAAGCATGAGCTTCCGCTTTTTTTTGGGTTAAATCTAAGGCCTCTTTAGTTGATAGTAAACTATTTACACGATTGGCTATCGCCGCGCCGGAATCAACCAAACATACTCGCTCACCCAATACTTGCTGGATTTCATCCTTTAATAAGGGGAAATGCGTGCAGCCTAATACCACGCAATCTAGATCATCAAACAATAACCACGACGCTAACGCCTGCTCTATATCTTCAAGCGCTATAGATTCGCCCGCTAGTTTTTGCTCTGCTAATTGCACTAATAAAGTAGAGCCGAGTAACTCAACGCGACAATCTTTAGCAAAGTCTGCAATAAGTTGTTCAGTATAACTGCGCTCTACGGTACCGGGGGTCGCCAATACACCAAAGTGGCGAGTGATGCTTTTATTCGCAGCAGATTTTATCGCCGGCACAACGCCAACTATTGGTATGGAGAGAGTTTCGCGCAAAGAAGGAAGGGATAAGGTACTGGCAGAATTACACGCTACAACCACCAGATCGGGGTTGAACTTATTTACTGCCTTAGTAAGCAGTTCGACCACACGGGTAATCAGCTGTTGGTCATCTAACTCCCCATAGGGAAAATAAAGGTTATCGAACAAGTAGCTGTATTGCATATTAGGGTTTCGCTGCTGCAGTTGCTCTAAAACAGATAAACCACCCACACCAGAATCAAAAACAAGAACGTGCATTACTCTACCAATAAGCCTTTAAAATAATTCAGCCCTAGTTTAACCAAAGCTAGGGCTGAGAGCTATGTTAAAGCGTAAACCTTAAAACTGGTAACTTGCGCCCAACTCAAAGGTACGACCTTGAGCTTGGTAGTCGTTTACAGTTGAATATTGCTTATCAAATACATTTCGTAGTTTCGCATCAACACGTAACCCGCTAGCAAACTTATAGTTTGCACTTAGATCCCAAACGGAATGGCTATCAATGGTTGTAGTATTTGCAGCATCTTCATACGAATCTCCGCGCCATAGGAAATCGACGACAACTTGCAGGCTCTGCCAATACATATCAGCTTTATACTTAACTTGCTCCTCTGGACGACGAATCAAGTTTTTATCAGTACTACGATCCTTTGGATCTAAAAATTCAACAATGAGTCTATGGTTTACCCAAGCTGTAGAAAACTCACCTTGGAACTCGATACCCTGAATGCGGGCATCACTTACATTGTCTGGTGTCCATAATGGCCAAGTATCAGGCGTTCCTGAGTAGTCGTTATCACAACGTGCCACACACCCCCAAGCAATAAGATTATCCACGTCATTACGAAATACATTAAGCTGCCATTGGCTTTGCAGTAAATTAAGCTCTAAGCCCAACTCACTATTCGTTGACGTTTCTGCTTTTAAACTAGGGTTTTCGCTACCTGGATAGTAAAGATCGTTAAAAGTGGGTGCTCTAAAGGCGGTGCCATGCAATGCATTAAAACGCATTGACGGTTGGAACTGCCAAGCCCAACCTAGGTTATAGGTAGTGTGGTCACCGTAATGTTTGTTGTCATCATAACGTAAACTACCCTCGAGAGTATGCTGGTCGAAGTCTGCTCGCGTACCAATATGGGCAGCTTTGTTATCTCGGCTTTCTTGTTGATAAATCAAGCTTGTGCCAGAAATATCATCTTTTTGATAATCAAGCCCGCCTTGCAATAACCATTGCTGGTTAAGTTGGTAGCCCAGTAGCCAGTTAGCTGCAACTCGTTCTGTAGAATAGCGCTGAGGATCAACAAAGTTATCGGCTGGGGCTGTATCCGATCGGTTTTGTTGGGAGTTTAATGCAAACTCACTATTAATTCGGTCTTGAGCATAATTAACACTAGCACCGTAAACGGTTTGCTTTTGCTTGGTTAAAGCTTTACCACCTTGAATAAACTCGGATTCGCTATCATTGAGTAGCAAGAATACTCGCCCACGCCAAGATTGGTTAAACTTATGGTCCAAGCTTAGCAATCCACCAAAGGTATCGTAGCCATAGTCTTCGTCTACGTTATCTTGTGGACGAATATCGTAGCCATTACTCTTATCTTTGCTAAAAATAACATTGTACTGCGTCGCATTATCTAACTGTCCGCTTGCACGAGCAGCAAGCTTGCCGGTTTCTTGAGTACCAACTGCTGCTTTCAAGCCGAGATATTCGCTGCCAAAACTAGGACGAGTAATAATGTTGATTACCCCGCCTACGGCATCCGCGCCGTAAATCGAAGCTCTCGCACCACGTAAAATCTCAATACGCTCAACAAATTCTAAGGGCAGTAGTGACAACTGCGCGCCACCATTTGTAGCAGTATTTATTCTCACACCATCGATAAGAAACAAAGATTGCGCAGAGCTGGTACCGCGAATAAATACACTCTCAACATGTCCTTTACCGCCATTACGGGTAACGCTAATACCCACTTGCTGACTTAGCACATCAATAATGTCTTGAGCACCACTGCTTTCAATGTCGCTGCGATTAACCACCGTAAGTGGCGCAATAACACTGGCTTCGGTTTGTTCCATGCGGTTGGCGGTAACAACCATGGTAGCGGGTTGTTCTTTTTGGGGGGCTTGCTGTGGGGCTTGGGCATAGCCAAAAGCTGGCGCTACTGCGGCCAGTAATATGAACTTCTTCATCGATGTAATCCTAATCTTCGCGTAGTATTTTGCTGTTATAAGCATGTGCGATGTGGCAGGTATTCGGACTTAGAGGCGTATTACTTGTACTACGGCTGCGACTTCCCGTTTAGCGATACAAACAGTGTCTGGAGATCCTTGGAAAAGGCCAATCCTTGAGCTTTCGTTCCTCATTACCGCTGCGCGTCAGTTCCGGATTTGCACCAGATTCCCTATTAAGCTTGAGGGTTAAATACTCAAGCACCACAGCGGGCGAAATTATAAGTGAGGCTTAATGTGATTGATAGCACAAAAAGCCCCACTTTTTCCCAACTTGAAATTAACTAATATTGTCGGCTGCGTTATTCACATTAGCTGGTGTGTTGTTAAACATAGCTAAAGCTTCAGCCATGCGGTCAGCAAAACCTTTAAAGCGCTCTACATCTGCTTGTTTTTCGTCTTCGTCACTAGGGCTGGAAATAGGCAGTATTCCAGCCAATAGCTTTTCGGTAGCAGATTCAGGTTGGGCAAACAAAGCACTCACCTTGGCTTGAATATCTTGCCAAGAACTCAAAAATTCGCTTAATTCTGGCACCAGCTCAGACCCGCTGGAGGGTTCCTCATTAGCTTGTTGATAGGCTTGGGTAACCGCGACACTTTGTTGTTGCTGAAAGTTAACCGCAAAGCCAACTAACTGCTGCTCGTCAAAACCAATGCTTAAGGCTTGCTCAAAGGCTTTATCTAAATCACCCGAGAAAAACTGTTGGCCAACCTCGTCAACCTGTTTAATTAAATCGGCAATCGCCGCCAATTCATCATCATTAAGGTCGCCTTCAACCGAAAAACTAAATTGTTGCTGCGAGGCAAAAGAGGCCTGGATAGAAGAACGCCCTTCACTGTAACTTGCGGCTAACTGCGAGCCGTAACTAATAGTTACCTTATCGCCTTCTGCTGTTTCTAACTCCATAGTGGCGGATTGCGAACTAGACATTGCCAATTGGTTATAAAGGGGGGCCGATTGAATTTCGTAATCACCTTCTTCAATCTTTTCCAAACCATCTTGAATCAGGTCATAACTCTTATCGATGCCTTTTTCTAACTCTTCATTGAGAATACCCGCATCGCTAAGTTCCTCTCGAGCACCTTCAAAGCCCATATCCACCCCTTTACGGGCTTGGGCCATCATTTCAGCTAGCTTGTCTTCCGACATCCCCGACTTTTTAGCACTATGTAAAGAGCTAGCAACAAAATTAAGCACGTTTCGAGCGACTTCTTCAGCATCAAAAACGCTCACTTGCTGGGGTTTAGGGAGGCTGACTCCGCCGGTTGCCATAGACAAGGTGTGTTTTTCAATAGAACTTAATAACACATGGCTAGCTACCGCGCCTTGCTGGTTTAAGCTTGCCTTGTCATCTGCCAAGTTATTGCGCTTCTCAATCGCCGGTGCCGACTGCTGCAACAAGCGCTCGGCATACTGTTGTACGGGGGTTTTGCCCACGCCATTCAGTTCGTTCATAAAGCCTCCACGGATTTACCCTAGTCACAGCTTATCGGCGACCAAAATTAAAACTTTAGAAATATTATCACTATTATTGTAGATAAACTGGACAAGCAAGCCACGCACCTTTAAATTGCGCTGCTTGCTAGAACAGAGGAACGGCCATGAGCGCTATTGCATACTACCCAGAACAGTACCAACAACTATTGGCCGACAAAGTGGCAAAACGCTTAGAGCAGTTTGCCGAATTCACGCCCCCTCAGCCTAGCGTATTTGCTTCACCCACTAAGCATTACCGAATGCGCGCCGAATTTAGGGTGTGGCACGAAGGTGACGATCTCTTCTACATTATGTTTGACCAGCAAACCAAACAAAAATTTAGAGTAGACAGCTTTCCTCCGGCTAGCGAAATAATAAACCAGCTAATGCCCATTTTAGTTGAGCAGCTAAAGCCAAACCCGCTGCTGCGCCACAAACTGTTTCAAGTGGACTTTTTATCTACTTTAAGTGGCGAAGTGATAGTAAGCATGCTCTACCACAAAGCCATTGATGAAGCTTGGCAAGTAGAAGCAGCGAAGCTAAAGGTGGAACTAAGTAAGCAGTTCTCGATTCAAATCATTGGTCGCTCACGTAAACAAAAAATGTGTTTAGACCAAGATAGAGTAGATGAAGTACTGACAGTTAATGGCGAAAAGCTCATTTACCAGCAAATCGAAAACAGCTTCACCCAGCCTAACGCAATCGTAAATCAACACATGTTGGAATGGGCGCAACACGCCACCAGCACTAGCCAAGGTGATTTGCTAGAACTGTATTGTGGCAATGGTAACTTCTCGTTAGCCTTAGCCAAAAACTTCAATCGGGTATTGGCCACCGAAATCGCCAAACCTTCGGTTGAAGCAGCGCAATACAATATTAAACATAACAACATCGACAACGTAAAAATTATTCGTTTGTCGGCAGAAGAGTTTACTCAAGCGATGTTAGGTGAGCGCGAGTTCCGCCGCCTAAAAGAAGCCGATGTTGATTTAAGCACTTATCAATGCGATACCATTTTGGTTGATCCACCACGAGCGGGTTTAGATGATGCCACCTTAGGCATGGTGCAGAGCTACGACAATATTGTTTATATTTCGTGTAACCCTAATACACTTTATGACAATTTAAGTAAGTTAAGCCGTACTCACAAAATTAGCCATTGGGCGCTGTTCGACCAGTTCCCGTATACCGACCACATCGAAGTAGGCATGTACTTGCAGCGTCGCTAGTACAAGTATTCAACTGCCACTTAAAGCCGCGTTAATTGACGCGGCTTTTTACTATTTGAAATAGCGCTCTGCTAAGCACGGTCTCCATTTATGGCTTACTCAGCACCTAGGGAAGATTATGAAACAGACTATATTTGCCACCTCTTGCTTGATAATTAGTTTATGCAGCTTTGCCAATGAACCGGTAAGCACCAGATTTTTGGAGCGACAAAGCTATCGACGGAATTGACATCACCAGTTACCAGCTTGCTAAAAATCAAGCCAATCGCAACATTCAGCAGGGCAATAAAAAATATATAGTGAGATGGAAAGAGGCAAACTGGCAGTTTGCGAGTCAACAAAGCGCCGACAAATTTGCAGCTAGTCCCGAGACCTATCAAGCTAAATACAACGGATTTTGTGCTAACGCACTGTCTTTAGGCGAGAGCTTAATTGCAACCGACGGCCAAGTGTGGGAGTTTTTTGACGATAAACTGTATTTATTTTTTGCCGAGAAAGGCCGCCAACGTTGGTTACAGGGTGATTGGAAAGCCTACCAACAACAAGCAGATTTAGCATGGCAGCAGGCTTTGCAATAACTTAATAATTCAAACCTTAGCGTTTAAATCCACCCAACTTAAACATCAACCATAAGCCAATAAACAAACAGATAATTAGCAGTACTAAGTTGCTACCGATGTCGGGGAATTGAGTGCGTAACATAGCCGAATACCCCAGCGCGCCCAGCAGAAAGGCGGCGACACTCATTAGGGGTGAGTCTTCACTTAAGTCTTTCTCAGTATATAAGTGGTACAGCTGCATAATAGCCAGTACAAAGGCAATGATTGGAAACACCGAAAACTTTAGCTCAGGCACCGTAAACAGAGCCAAACTCGCATTGCCACATAAACCAGCAATAAATGCCAACAATAATAATGATTTTCTAACCTTCATATTCACCTCTTAACTTAAGGCTTCCGAGCGATTGTAAAGTGCCGCTCCCTTGGCAACAATGCGTAACTGTTTAATGGTTTTATCGGCCAACAATTGGCGATCAAACTCGGCTAAATCTAAAGCAGATGCACCCGCATTAAAAACAATGATCACCATTGCCTCGGCTTGCATTTGAGCATCTTCGCGTGGGCAGCGATATTGCAGCTCTAAATAGTCGGTAAGCTCAGCAATAAAATGGGCGATCTCCCTCGCCACCGCAGCTCTAAAAGCTGGAGATGTTCCAGAGCGCTCACGCAAAAGCAAGCGAAACACATTTGGATTGTTATAAACAAACTCCATAAAGGTTTCCACCGAAGTGCCAATAACACTGCCACCACTGGCAATAATTCGTTGCCGAGCCTGGCGCATAAGTTGGCGCAAAGTTAAGCCGCCTTCATCCACTAAGGTTAGACCTAGTTCTTCCATATCGGAAAAGTGACGGTAAAAAGAAGTGGGCGCGATCCCCGCTTCCCTAGCCACTTCCCTCAAACTTAAGCTCGACAAGCCACGCTCAGCACTTAGCTGACTAAACGCAGCATCGATAATTGCTCTACGTGTTTTTTCTTTTTGCTGGGCCCTAACGCCGCTCATAAACCTGCCACTTCCTTTCAATTTATATGGCTATCATACCGTGAGTAATAAAAAACCCAAATTGAACAATGCAAATCTTCACAACCCAAAGCTTTTAACTATGAATTGATTCATGAACAGAACAATCAAAATGAAAACCATTTCATAAAAAAACAATATCCTCAATTAAACAAAAGATGCGAGCTAGGTCAATTTTCCACCAACCTGAAAACGCTATCAAGTATCTAGTCTACAGGGGCTGTGATTAACTAAGCTACAAAACAGGCAGTTGATGTTTAACAAGGAACACATATGACATTTATGAGAGCTTCTCTAGCAACTTCTTTAGCGCTACTTTTAGCCGCTTGTGGTAGTAGTGGAGATAGCGGATCAGGTGACGGAGGTTCAGATTTAGCCCCTCCAACTAACGCCACACAAATCACCACTGCAAAAGAAGCAGCTCAAAGTCGGCTTCCTTGCGAAACAGCAGCTGGCGAGTTCTGTGATTTAAGAATCTACCAAGTAATGACCGAATCATTTATTAACGGAGATGGGAACATCGGTCACGGTGAAGGCTACGGAACTAGCCACCATATGGGTGATATTCAAGGTATTATTGATTCTCTTGATTACATCGCCGGACTGGGTGTTAATGCACTTTGGCTAACCCCTGTATTTGAGTCGGCCCCGGTAGGCGGCCAAAGTATTTGGGATGACCGCTTAGATGCAACAGGCTACTTCGCCAGTGATTTCTTTAAGATCGACCCTAATTTTGGCGATTTAGACAAAGCCAAAGAACTAGTAACCAAAGCACATGAAAAAGGCTTATACGTATTTTTTGATGGCGTATTTGGACACCATAAAGAATCAGGTGTTCAACCTTCCCCAAATGGCTTAACTCCAGCGGGTGGCCACAACCCTGTAGATTATACAGACCCAGATACTTTGGCCTTCTTCCAAGAAGTTACAGAATACTGGACTACAGAGCTGTGTCTTGATGGTTGGCGTTTAGATCAAGCATATCAAGTACCATTAAGTGCTTGGAGTGAAATTCAACAAACACTTAATGAAGCAGGAACAACAAATGCCGCAAATAGTGCTTGTAATGTAAATGGCACACAATGGGGAACCTTAGGTTATATGGTTGCCGAAATTTGGAAGGGCAATAGCGATATTGTTAACGAGGCGTATGGTAGTAATGCCTCTCCAGGATTACCTTCTGCTTTTGATTTTGGTCGCCGTTATGCACTGGTACAAACCTTAGCAGCAGAAGAAGAAGTAGCAAATAGTGGAAACTCTAATAAGCCAGCTACAAAGCTTCTCGAGAGTTGGCACTCTCACGATACGTTCCCCGACCACGCCCAACCAAACTTAATGTTAGGTAACCACGATTTAGTCCGATTTGGCGACTTAATTCAACGTGGCGGTTTAGATAACTACTGGGAGCGCCATAAAGCAGCGTTCTCCTACATGGCCGCTTACAGTGGACCAATTACATTATACTACGGTGAAGAAATTGGTGATGAAATACCTGATTATTCGCACAAAACAACTAATAACTGTGCAGAACGAGGTTTATGTGATGACCATGTAGCACGCTCTAGCGCAAAAATTGCTGGTGTTACAGATGGATTCACTCCTAACGCTGAACAGCAAGATTTAATGGACTACCTATCAAGTCTAATGGAAGTTCGTAAAAACAACCCAGCATTGTATGAAGGCAGCGTACAAAATCTCTACGTGGATAGTAGTTTGCTAGTCATTTCAAAAGAAACAGATTCTCAGCAAGTTGTGTACTTTCTAAATACGTCGACTTCAGATAGAACAGCTAATCTGTCCACAACCTTAATAAATGATAACTCTCAACTAAAAGATCTTATTAGTGGAGACGTAATAACAGCAGATGGAAACTTGTTAGAAGTGGCAATAAGTGGTTTGAGTGGGCGCTTATTGTTAGTTGAGTAAAATACCTTCTCTCGTTTGTAAACACCCTTAATATCCTATTTGGCCTCTTAATTTAAGAGGCCTTTTTTGTCCAAAAATCAGCTTATTTAAGGCTTTTGCATAGGCTAACTAAATCAGCTTGAATAGCCCCTGCAGTCACTTCTCTGCCCGCGCCAGGCCCTTGAATAACTAAGGGGTTTTGCTTGTACCACAAACTCTCAATGGCAAACACATTGTCACAAGGTTTAAGATTAGCAAAAGGATGCAGCGCATCAATTGCCGATAGGCCAACTTCAGCCTCTCCCTTTTGATTCACTTTAGCTAAAAAGCGAATCACTTTGCCTTGGCGCTTAGCGTCATTAAAGGCTTCTAACATGCTTTGGTCTAGCTCGCTCATAGAGTCTAAAAACTGCTCTACCGTTAAGGCCGCTAAATGCTCTGGCACTAATGAGCTAAGCGCAATATCGGCTAGCTCCAACTCCAAACCCGCCTCTCTAGCTAAAATAAGCAACTTACGCTGCACATCTTTACCAGAGAGATCTTCGCGAGGATCTGGCTCGGTTAAACCTTGATTTAAGGCATCAGCGAGCAATTCAGAAAAGGCCACGGTTCCGTCGTACTGCTGGAACAACCAACTCAAGGTGCCAGAAAATATTCCTGAGATGGCATGGATCTCATCGCCTGAGTCACGCAAGCTTTGAATACTTTTTTGCACTGGTAAACCTGCCCCTACTGTGGCATTACTTAGCCATTGCGCACCATGGTCACTGAAGGCTTGCTGCAAGGCTGAATAATTAGCTTGCTCACTTGCACCAGCATGTTTGTTAGCGGTAATAAGATGGAAGCCATGTCGAGCAAACTCACCATAATAAGCGCTTAGTGCCTCACTGGCGGTAATATCTAACACAGCAAGCTCGTCATAAGGATGGCGTTTTAGCTTATCGAATAGCTCTGGCCAAATAAGCGGCGTATTGGCTTCAGTACTATCAAGCAGCTCTAGGTTCAGGCCGGCAAAGTCTAAGTGCCCAGCTTTACTAGAAAAAACACCCGCCAAACACAAATCAATTTGATGTTGTTGCTGCAACTTAGCCTGTTGTTGGCTAAACAGATCTAGCCATTGGCTACCAATATTCCCCTTACCAAATACCACCAAACCCAACTTGGTTTTTTGTTTAAATAAGTGGCTATGTAAATCTTTTAATAGTGGCTCTAAGGTGATTTTCCTCACCACAGCACACAAACTAAGTTTATCAGCACTCGAGTGGATAAACTCCAGCGGCTGCTCGGCAAGATGCTGAAAAAACTGGTAGCACTGCTGCGGGTTGTCACACACGCCCGCGCCCACTAAGGCCACCAAACTGTAACCTTCGCTACGTTCTATTTTTTGAATATGAAATTGGCTCGCCAGTTGGTCTATTTTTGCTAAGGCTTCATCCACAAGCTCACAGGTGTAAGCCATACGCAAAGAGCCAGTTTCGCTGTGTTTATGGCGAGTTGCTGGCGCTAAATGGCTACAGGCCAAAGCCTCTAACAACGCGGTGGCATTGTGAGAAAAATCTTCAGTAAAAGTAAGCTCCAGCAGTACCACATTGTCTACCGAGGTAACTATTTTAGCGCTGTGGCTGTTTGCGCCCTTACGGTGAATTAAGGTTTGTCCATCGTTGGGAGCGTAGCTGCAACGCAAGTTCACTTTTTGGCGAGAGCGCGCCAGTGGCTCTAAAGTTCGCGCATGCAATACCGAGGTACCAATTCGCGATAACTCTGCAGCTTCATTCAAGGCAAGATTTTCGAGCAATACCGCATCTCTCACTAAACGAGGGTCAGCACTGTAAATACCAGCTACATCACTCCAAATAGTGGTTGAAACAGCATCGGCCAAGGCCGCAAGCTCGGTGGCCGAGTAGTCGCTGCCATTACGGCCTAAAGTCACGGTACGCTGCTCACTATCACTACAAATAAACCCGGTTACTACAATGCGACAAGCGGCTTTTCCAGCTAAACATTTAGCTAATAACGGTGCACTTTGCGCAACATCCACTTGCGGTTGGGTAGATAACTCCGCTTTAAAAAACTGGCGAGAATCTAACCACTCGGCTTGGCAATCTTGAGCACTTAACAAAGCAGCTAATAAACGTGCAGACCAACGCTCGCCAAAAGACAATACTTCATTGCAGGTAAAAGCAGTAAGCTCTCCTTCAAGAATACTAGCGATTTGGTGATGTTCGCCGTCAAGCGCTGTTAGGATAGGTTTGGCAGCAGCTTCATCAAGAAGCTCATTCACCAACTTGCTTTGGAATTCAATTAAACCGGTTAACGCATCGGCTGCGGCATTATCGGCCTGTTTAGCCAACTCAATAATATTGATTAAGCGGTTAGTGGTTTTACCCGCTGCCGATACCACAATTAAATCCTGTGCTTGGGTATGCTCGGCCACAATGGCCACCACCCGCTTAAAGCACCCTGCATCAGCTAAGCTGCTGCCACCAAATTTATGCACATGTCTATTTACCGACATGACTTACCTCTCTACAACGCTGGTAAAACTACAGTTGGGCAAAGGCCTGCTGTAAATCATTCACTAAATCTTGTGCATCTTCCAAACCTACCGATACACGTAATAACTGATTAGAAATTCCCGCCTCAGCTAAGGCCTCGCTCGACATTGCAGCATGCGTCATAGTAGCCGGGTGAGCAATTAAACTCTCTACGCCGCCTAATGACTCTGCTAAAGAAAACAACTGTAAGCTCTTTAAAAACTTAACCATTTGGCTTTCTTCTAAATTCAATTCAAAACTGAACATAGCACCAAAGCCTTTTTGCTGGCTTTGCGCTAAAGCATGTCCTGGGTGCTCTGGCAAACCAGGGTAGTAAATCGCGCCCACCGCCTCTTGTTGTTGCAAACACGCCACCAAGGCTTGAGCATTCTGCTGGTGCACATTCATACGTGCTTTAAGGGTACGCAAACCACGCAAAGTAAGGTAAGAATCAAAAGCCGAACCGGTTAAACCTAAACAGTTTGCCCACCAAGCCAATTGCTCGGCCAGTTCTTCATTAGCCGCCACCACCATACCGGCAACCACGTCCGAATGGCCGTTAATGTATTTAGTGGCCGAATGCACCACAATGTCGGCCCCTAACAAAATTGGCGTTTGCAAAGCAGGCGACAAAAAGGTGTTGTCTACTACCACCAATGCGCCTGCAGCATGAGCCTGCTCGGTAATCGCTTTAATGTCTACAATTCGAAGCAAAGGGTTACTTGGGGTCTCTAACCACACCAATTTAGGCTTCTTTGCCAATAGCTGAGCTAGAGCAGCGTCATCGTTTTGATCAACAAAAGCTACTTCAAAGGCATTTTTCTTGGCTAGGCTGTCGAATAAACGGTAGCTACCACCGTAGCAATCATGCGGCGCAACCAACAAATCACCCGGCTCAAGCAAGGCTGTAACAAGGTTAACCGCCGACATACCGGTGTTAGTAATTACCGCACCAGCGCCATGTTCTAAATCGGCAATCGCCTCGGCCAAAATGTGGCGAGTAGGGTTACCCGAACGACTATAATCAAACTGGCGTTTTTGGTTAAAATCAGCAAAGCTGTAGTTACTCGACAAATAAATAGGCGGCACTACCGCACCGTGTTGGGTATCACTTTCAATACCGCTGCGCACTGCTATAGTAGCCGCTTGTAGATCTTTTAAAGACATTGCTGATTTACTCCCTCAATTTATCCTGCCACTTTACCACCAGCAAAAAAGACGTCAACACTTCTAGACGTCTAAATGTCTTTGCTGTTGGATTGCTAAGTCGCATTTCCCCCGTTACAATAGGGTCTCTTTAGTTTGGTGTGTATTGCAGAATGTCTACAGATTGGAATGGTGAGTGGATCAGCCCTTACGCTGAGCACGGTAAAAAAAGCGAACAAGTAAAAAAAATCACAGTATCTATCCCACTAAAAGTGCTAAAGATATTGACCGATGAGCGAACCCGTAGACAAATAAATAACCTACGCCACGCCACCAACAGTGAGCTACTTTGCGAAGCATTTTTGCACGCCTACACAGGCCAACCGCTCCCCGACGACGCCGACTTGCAAAAAGACAAGCCCGACCCGGCTTTGGAAAAAGCCGCCCAGGCGGAATTGGATAAAGAAGATTAGTATTATACAAAGCCGCTCACCGAGCGGTTTTTTGTTACACAAACTTGATAAAGCAAGAGCAAAGCGTGTACCGATTAACTTATATACCAAGTCTTTAGTAGAGCACTCCGGTTTCGCCTCTCGGCGACGTCATTTTCTTTGAACAACCAAAGAAAACGAAGCAAAAGAAACATTCCATTTAGAAGCTAAACAGTTCAAACTGACAAAAAAAGCGCCCTTAGGCGCTTTTTGTTTGCTGTGTAGCGTAAATAAGGCTGGCTTATTTTTTGCCCAATACAGCGAATTTTTTGTTGAAACGATCAACACGACCACCGGTATCAACGTTACGTTGCTTACCAGTGTAGAACGGGTGACATTTGTCACATACGTCTAGGAACATAGAACCAGTGCGAGTAGATTTAGTTTCGATTACGTTACCGCAAGAACAAGTAGCAGTAAGTACTTCGTAAGTTGGGTGGATATCAGTTTTCATGGATTACCTCAATACTTGGGCCGTATCGCCATCTGGTCGCCACAATTGACACCAAACACCATACGAAAGCAACTCTATCAGAGCCTATAAATTTTAGGTGGCGGATCATATAAGAAGCCACCTAGCATAGCAAGTACCCAACAACAAAAAGCGAGCAAAAAACCGCCAAACGCTTAATTTGCTCCGCAAGGTGCTCTGCCAGTAGAATGAGACAGGTTTTTTGCTTGAGTTTATTGATTAGTGTCGATTGTTCGTGTTGCCTTAGCTATTCCCCTGCGTCGCCTTTTTGATTACAGCGTGCCAGCAAACACCCCAATGCCAGCCATTGGTACTCGCGTAAAGGTGCCTTTTGGTAAAGGCGAAAAAGTGGGTTTGGTAATAGAACACCCCAGCGACAGCGACATTGCCGAAGATAAACTCAAACCATTTAGTGAATCACTCGATCAACAAGCATTATTACCAGAAAGCCTATTTAAGCTACTTAATTGGGCTAGCTCTTATTATCACCACAGCTTGGGAGATGTTATAAGCCAAGCCTTGCCGGCACTTTTACGCAAAGGTGAGCCAGCCAAAGCTAAAAGCATTGTAGTGTGGCGTTTAAGCGAGCAAGGCAAAGCGGCCGATCTAGCAAACTTTACCCGCGCCCCCAAGCAAGGGGTTGTATTAGGCAGCTTGCAACAGCAAGAAGATGGCCAGCTGAGTGACGAACAATGCAAGCAACAAGAATTATCTCGTACTGCCATTAAAGCGCTAGTAGATAAAGGTTTTATCGAAAAACATGAGATTACACCCGCGCCGGCGCTGTGGTCGAAAAGCGATACCAACAACCAAGCCTCGCTAAAGCTTAATGCAGAACAAGCCATTGCAGTGGCGGCAGTTAATCAAAGCATTGGCAGTTTTCAGGCCTTTCTTATCGAGGGTATTACCGGCTCGGGCAAAACCGAGGTGTATTTAAATATTATTGCCGAAGTGCTCGCCCAAGGTAAACAAGCCTTAGTATTGGTGCCCGAAATTGGCTTAACACCACAAACCTTAGCGCGCTTTGCCGAGCGCTTTAAAGTGCCGGTTTATGCGATTAACTCTGGTTTAAACGACACCGAGCGTTTTACCGCATGGCTTAAAGCCAAACAAGGTGAAGCAGGCATTATTATTGGCACGCGTTCGGCAGTATTCACCCCCATGAAAAACCCTGGGGTAATTATTATCGATGAGGAGCACGACAGCTCTTTTAAGCAGCAAGACAGCTTTCGCTACCACGCGCGCGATTTAGCCATAGTGCGTGCCCGCTTAGAAAAAATGCCGGTGGTGCTTGGCTCTGCCACCCCATCGCTAGAAAGTTTGCACAATGCGCTAAGCGGCCGTTACTCACACTTAGAGCTAAAACAACGCGCCGGGAATGCGGTATTGGCCGAGCAACAATTACTGGATATTCGCCAGCAACCTTTATCCTCGGGCTTATCACCGGCACTGATTAAAGCCATGCGCATCGAGTTAAAAGCTGGCCGCCAAGTAATGCTATTTTTAAATCGCCGAGGTTACGCCCCTGCCTTACTGTGCCATGAGTGTGGCCACGTATGTGAATGTGAGCGCTGTGAGGCCTACTTTACCTATCATCAGCAACCTCGCCACTTGGCTTGTCACCACTGTGGCAGCCAAAAAGCCGTGCCACACCAATGTGAGAAATGTGGCTCAACCAACTTGGTAACAACAGGTTTAGGCACCGAGCAATTGCAAGAAGCCTTACTGGAAATATTCCCCGAATACAAAGTGGCGCGCATCGACCGCGACAGCACCCGCCGCAAAGGCAGCTTAGAACAGTTGCTGGACGATATTCACAACAACCAATACCAAATATTAATTGGCACCCAAATGTTGGCCAAGGGCCACCATTTTCCAAATGTAACCTTGGTTGCCTTATTAGACATAGACCACGCGTTGTTTTGCTCTGATTTTCGCGCGCCAGAACGCTTAGCCCAACTTTACGTTCAAGTAGCTGGCCGAGCTGGTCGAGCCAATTTACTGGGCAAGGTGTTGTTGCAATCTCACCACCCTGAACACGAGCTGTTGCAAGATCTTATTAACAACGGTTACCAACATTTTGCTCGCTTTGCCTTAAACGAGCGTAAAGATACCGAACTACCGCCCTTTAGCTTTCAGGCGCTGTTTCGTTTTGAAGCCGCCGATGGCAACGCCGTTAACGAGCTTAGCCAACAGCTATACCAACTTGCTCAACCGCTACAGCAAGGCGAAACTTGGGTATTTCCGCCCTGCCCTGCACCACAAGCGCGCCGTGCGGGTAAGTTTCGTATGCAACTGTTGATTCAAGCCGAACAACGCCCGCAACTGCACCAATTGGTTTATCGCCTGTTGCCTCAACTAGAAAGCTTAAAACTAAGCCGAAAAGTACGTTGGTCACTGGATATCGACCCTTACGACATGCAATAAATCTAAGGCTTTTTGTAAGGCTTAAAAGATCAATCTCTCGCCAAGTAGCACCTAGGATCTTCGGTGATTCCCCCTAGCTCCCAAAACTAAGGCTAATTAGCCCAGATAAGAGATAGTTTTCATCACAAATTGTCGGTAAAATGCCCGCTTTGTATAAATTATTTACCCAAGATTGGTGCCAACCTACATGAAAGAGCTTATTCAACAACTTTTGGAACAAACGGTCACAGCCCTAAAACAACAGCAGGTGCTGCCTGAAGGATTCGAACCACGTATCCAAGTAGACCGAACCAAAGATAAAGCTCACGGCGATTTAGCCACCAACCTTGCGCTAATGGCTGCTAAGCCTGCGGGCAAAAACCCACGTGAGTTGGCTCAACTGATCGTGGATAACCTACCTGCTTCAGCCTTGGTAGAGAAAACGGCGATTGCGGGACCAGGCTTCATTAACTTCTACCTAAACAACGATTGGTTAGCATCGCAAGTTGAAGCCATGGCTAGCTCACCAACCGCTAACGTTAAGCCCGCAGAAAAGACTCAAACCATTGTGGTGGATTACTCGGCGCCAAACGTAGCCAAAGAAATGCACGTAGGCCACTTGCGCTCAACCATTATTGGCGACGCAGTTGTTCGCACCTTAGAGTTTTTAGGTCACAAAGTGGTTCGCGCTAATCATATTGGCGACTGGGGTACTCAATTTGGCATGCTAATCGCCAACCTAGAGGAAGTAGAGGCGCGTGGCACCGATGCTGGCGATATTGAATTAGCCGATTTAGAAGTATTTTACCGCGAATCTAAAGCACGCTACGACAGCGACGAAGTATTTGCCGAACGTGCCCGTAACTACGTGGTTAAGCTGCAAAGTGGCGACGAATACTGCAACACAATGTGGCGCAAGTTAGTAGACATTACCCTTAGCCACAACCAAGCCGTTTACGACCGCTTAAATGTATCGTTAACTAAAGACGATGTTATGGGCGAAAGCATGTACAACCCCATGCTTAACGACGTGGTAGCCGACTTAAAACAACAAGGTTTAGCGGTAGAAGATAATGGCGCTACCGTGGTATTCCTTGATGAGTACAAAAACAAAGACGGCGACCCAATGGGTGTAATCATCCAGAAAAAAGATGGCGGCTTCTTGTACACCACCACCGACATCGCCTGTGCTAAATACCGCTACCAAAACCTTAATGCAGACCGCGTGTTGTACTTCATTGACTCACGCCAACACCAGCACCTTATGCAAGCTTGGAACATTGTTCGCAAAGCCGGTTACGTGCCAGAGGAAGTTCCATTAGAGCACCACGCCTTTGGCATGATGTTGGGTAAAGATGGTCGCCCATTTAAAACCCGTAGTGGCGGCACTGTTAAGCTAGTGGATTTATTAGAAGAAGCCGAGCAACGCGCGCAAACCATCGTGGCAGAAAAATCTCGCGATTTAGACGCAGAGCAACAAGTGGTAGCCGCTAAAGCAATTGCTATGGGTGCAGTTAAATACGCCGACTTATCAAAGAACCGTACTACCGACTACATTTTTGATTGGGAAAACATGCTGGCCTTTAACGGCAATACAGCTCCTTACTTGCAGTACGCTTATACCCGTATCCAATCAATTATTCGCCGCTCGGAAGTGGATGTAGCTAATTTGCAGCAAGCAATTAGCTTAGAGCAAGATGCAGAAATTGCGTTAGCACAAAAGCTTATTCAATTTAGCGATGCGGTACACAACGTGGCTAACAAAGGTATGCCACACATGATGTGTAACTACCTCTACGAGCTAGCAGGCGCCTTCATGACCTTCTACGAGGCCTGCCCAATACTTAAAGACGACGTAGCAGCCGATACTAAATCTAGCCGCTTACGCCTAGCCTCACTTACCGCCAAAGTACTAGACCAAGGCCTATCACTACTAGGAATTGAAACCCTGGAACGTATGTAAGCATGGCCAAGGATTACGTAGGGCGTAGCAAGCCCAAGAAGCGCGCGGCTAAGCCTAGCCGCGCGGTATCTAACAATAAACGTTTCCCTTTACCGCTAGCATTAGCGGTAATTGCCGCTATCGTGGGATTTGCAGCTTTGCTGTTTAATATTAAGGGCACAGCCCCAACCCCCGCACCTGAGCTAAGCGAGATCGTTAAACCTAAACCAGCCACGCCCACTAAACCCAAAACAACGCTGCCCGAGCCGCCAAAAGAACGAACTTACGTTAAAGAGCTGGAAGAGAAAAAGGTTGAAGTAGAGATTGCCGAGCAGCCCTCTAAACCAAGCAAGCCTTATCAAATGCAGTGTGCCTCTTTTCGCAGCCGCGATAAAGCCGAAGAAAGCAAAGCGCTTATCGCCTTTGCCGGCTTAGAAAGCCAAATTAGACGCACCGAAGGGGAAAATGGCGCATGGTATCGAGTGGTTTTAGGCCCTTATCCTACTAAACGCGACGCAGAACGTGCTCGACACATTCTGCAGCGAGCCAAAATTAATGGCTGCCAAATTTGGCATTGGAACTTCTAAAACACCTCCCACACTAAATAAGCTGAATAATCCTAATTCAGCTTATTTTTTAATTAGTTATAACCAAAGTAGTATTAAAGTTTTGTATTAACAATCGACCGTTAAAACAACTACTTTAGGGCATTATTTCAGCAAAACAACCTCACTCTTTAGTGAAAAAGATAGAAAAAAACAACGCTAAGCAATTAAAAATATTAGTTATTTGAACTAGTTCTCAACTATGTTATAAAAATGTAGCTAGGCTAGTATGTTAGAAATAACTAAAATGCGGAAATTCTATAAGCTTCAATCCGCGACTCGTAATAGGAACGCGATGAAATGGAAAACACGGAACTAGAGCAACTCGACCGCCGACGCTCAATGCGCCTGGATTTAGAGAATGAACCAGTGCAACTAACGTGGCAAGACGGCGAAGGCGAAGATCAAAGCATTGAAGCAACCTGCATAGATATTTCTCGACGTGGCATGTTGGTGAAACATAGTAAGGATTTGCAAATAGGCACCAAGTTAAAAGTCCAGTTTTCTCCCGGGAGTGGCGACATCTCAGAAATGAAAGCTAAAGTAGCACGTTGCCACCGTAAAAACTTTTCCAGCTATCATATGTTTTTGTTATTACTATAGAAAAACCACCTGCACGAGCAAAATTGGCGAACTGTCTTATACTTATTATTACTTGTAGCGATTTCAACGGCTAATAAAAACAACAAGTAGCAATAATAAGGAGCAGCCATGCTAATACTAGTAGGTGGAGAAAAAGGCGGCAGTGGAAAAAGCTGCCTCGCACAAAACATTGCTGTACACCTTAAAACCAGCTTAAACGCCAATATCCTAATGGTGGACTGCGACCCACAGCGCACCACCTCCGATTGGATCCAAGCGCGCAACGAAGATGAGTCCCTGCCAAGCATCAACTGCATTCAACTTTACGGAAAAATTCGTAAAGATTTATTAAGCCTCGAAGGCGGCTACGACTTTGTTATTGTTGATTGTGGCGGGCAGGATAACCTTGCCATGCGTGCGGCCATGTCGGTAGCCAAATATGTACTGATTCCATTGCGTCCAAAACGCCGCGATTTAAAAACCTTACCGCACATGGAAGATATGCTTAGTACTTGTAAAATGGTTAATCCGAAAATGGTCGCCAGCTTTGTTATCACTCAATGCCCCGCTTTACCTAGCCAAGTACAACGCATACTCGATGCAAAAGACGTTTGCCGCTCGTTTGGGCTACATGTGCTGGATTCAGTCACCTTCTCACGTAATATTTATGACGACAGCGAAGAAAGTGGCCGCTCGGTGATTGAAATAGAACAAGATGGTAAAGCCGCAACAGAAATTGCCGCCATAGTTGATGAGTTATTTGCGATCCAACAAGAAGACTCTCATGAGTTTAACTGATTTAAAAAAGCGCACTAAACAAACCGTTAAGCGCAATAAGGTCAGTGTTGACCAGTTTATTGAAGACGCTGATAACTATGCACAGGGTAAACCTAGCGCTGTAGATAAACTCACTACCACGGCGAAACCAACAACTAACTTCCGCCACTGCACTTTTACCTTTGATGCATCGGCAATTGCCCACTTACAGCACGCCTCCGAGCAACACAAAGTGGCTAAGTCTAAGCTACTGAGAATGCTACTAAAGCAATTCAACTCTCTTAGCCATGAACAGCAACAAGCCCTATTAGACGAGAGCCAATAGCGCTAAAACCTTGCTGTTTTTTAGATTACACCTTGAAAATCCTGCTCGCCCCCCCCACTTCACAGTTATAACCAAGCTAACGCAGCAAGTTAGCTCAACAAACTGAGGAAATAATGTGACTACTATCGTCTCCGTACGCCGCAACGGCAAAGTGATCATTGCTGGCGATGGCCAAGTCTCCCTTGGCAACACCGTAATGAAAGGCAATGCCAAAAAAGTGCGCCGCCTATACCACGGAAAAGTACTCGCTGGATTTGCAGGTGGTACTGCAGATGCCTTTACCCTATTTGAGCGTTTTGAAGCTAAGCTAGAAATGCACCAAGGCCACTTAACAAAAGCAGCAGTAGAGCTTGCCAAAGACTGGCGCACCGACCGTATGCTACGCAAGTTAGAAGCGCTGCTTGCAGTAGCCGACAGCGAAGCGTCACTAATTATTACCGGTAACGGTGACGTAGTGCAGCCAGAACATGACCTGATTGCCATCGGCTCTGGCGGTCCATTTGCCCAGTCTGCTGCATTAGCACTACTTGAAAATACCGAGCTAGGCGCACGCGAAATTGCGGAAAAAAGCCTTACCATCGCCGGAAACATTTGTGTGTTTACCAACTTAAATCACACTATTGAAGAATTAGACGCCAAAGCCTAAGGCTTTGCAGGAAGAAATTATGTCGGAAATGACCCCAAGAGAAATTGTCTCAGAATTAGACAACCACATTATTGGCCAAAGTGACGCTAAGCGTGCGGTAGCAATTGCCCTGCGTAATCGCTGGCGTCGTATGCAACTTGATAACGAGTTGCGCCAAGAAGTGACCCCAAAAAACATCTTAATGATTGGTCCAACTGGCGTAGGTAAGACCGAAATAGCTCGTCGTTTAGCCAAACTAGCCAACGCGCCGTTTATCAAAGTAGAAGCGACTAAGTTCACCGAAGTGGGCTACGTGGGTAAAGAAGTTGAAACTATTATTCGCGATTTAGCAGATGTAGCATTTAAAATTACCCGCGAACAAGAAACTGAAAAATTCCGTTTCCGCGCCGAAGATCAAGCCGAAGACCGCATCCTAGATGCCTTACTTCCCCCCGCGAAAGATACCTTTGGTCACGAAGACGACACCAAAGAAAACTCGACTAGACAAGCATTTCGCAAAAAACTGCGCGAAGGCCAGTTAGATGATAAAGAGATCGAAATTGACCTTGCTCAACCACAGGTTGGTGTAGAGATCATGGCGCCTCCTGGTATGGAAGAAATGACCAACCAGCTGCAAGGTATGTTCCAAAACCTTTCAGGCAACAAAGACCGCAAGAAGCGCAAACTCAAGATCAAAGAAGCCTTTAAGCTGTTGGTTGAAGAAGAAGCAGCCAAAATGGTTAACCCAGAAGAGCTTAAAGAAAAAGCCCTGCATGCGGTAGAAAACAACGGCATCGTGTTTCTAGATGAAATTGATAAGATTTGTAAACGCGCCGATACCTCAGGCCCAGATGTAAGCCGCGAAGGTGTGCAGCGAGACCTATTACCTTTGGTAGAAGGTTCAACGGTAAGTACCAAACACGGCATGGTGAAAACCGACCACATATTGTTTATTGCCTCTGGTGCTTTCCAAGTGGCCAAACCTTCAGATCTAATCCCTGAACTACAAGGTCGTTTGCCGATACGCGTGAACCTTAGCGCACTAAGCGCCGAAGATTTTGTGCGTATTCTTACCGAGCCAAATGCCTCTTTAACTGAGCAGTACAAAGCCTTAATGGCCACCGAAGGTTTAGATATCGAATTTACCGAAGACGGTATTCGCCGGATTGCTAATGCTGCATGGCAAGTCAACGAGCGTACCGAAAACATTGGTGCTCGCCGTTTGCACACCGTCATGGAAAAACTGATGGAAGAACTCAGCTTTGTAGCCTCAGACAATTCTGGCCAAACCATTGTAATTGATGCTGACTACGTGACTAAGCACTTAGACGACCTAGTAGCCGATGAAGATTTAAGCCGCTTTATTTTGTAAGCATCTACTTTAGCTATTTACCAAGCCGCCAGATTGGCGGCTTTTTTGCACCTGCCATTTACATCAGCGTTCATTAAGTCCAAGGGACTGTTTATCTTTCGGGCTGATTTTTGCAGCGCTTTGTGGCTTATTCATACAAGGCAGAAGCTTTAATATGCAGTGAGCCTACATGAAAAGCTGATAACCCATTAGAAATAAGCCACAAACGCTGCCCGAAGGGATCGCATAAAATCGTTTTATGCTGTGTTAAGTTGAATTTAAGTTAAGGCGTTTTACCTAGAACGCTAGGCCGCAAACCCCTTGCCGCGCCCAATTCGATTTTTCGATGAACAAAATTCAACCGCGCAAGATAAACAGCCCTAAGTAAAAGACTTAATATTTCTTAATTGAAAACCGCAACTTAGGGTTTATACTGGTAGCGATTATTCGGGCCAATTTAGGATCCAGACCATGGAATATAATACCTCTGAACTTTGTGACCTTTATGCAGATACGGTTGACGTTGTTGAACCTATGTTTGCCAGCTACGGTGGCAGAAACGCTTTTGGGGGCGAAATTACCACCATTAAGTGTTTTGAAAATGCCGGCTTAATTGCTCAGGTAGTTCAAGAGTCTGGAACTGGCCGAGTATTATTAATTGATGGCGGAGGTTCCTTACGCCGCGCCTTGGTGGACGAAAGCATCGCCGAAACGGCAGCCGACAACGAATGGGACGGTATTATTGTTTACGGTTGTGTGCGCGATGTAGATGCACTCGAAGACCTAGATATAGGCATTCAAGCGCTAGCCTCTATTCCAGTAGGTGCGGATGCCGAAAATGAAACTGGCGATGTAAACATTCCAGTTAACTTTGGTGGCGTGACCTTCCTTCCAGAAGATCACATTTATGCTGACACCACCGGGGTAATTTTATCGCCAGAGCCGCTAGATATAGAATAAGCGCTCAAGCAACTCATTATTCGGCGTGAACGTCTTCAATACGGCCTAGTAAGGCTTTAAGACGTTCTTGCCAAGCTTGTTGCTCCTGCACTAAACGGCCGTTTTCGTCGTTTAACTTGCTGTTTTGCTCTTTAAGCTCATCAATTTCCATACGTAATAGTTCGATGCTATCAACTGCAACCTGAACTTTTGCTTCTAATTTTTCTAATACATCAAAAGACATTAATATTTCTCCCGTTAATTCCGTCTCAAAGCCAACTTAGCTTGTTTTTGTTAAGTCAGTCATCATGGATATATGAACGCTAGTTAGTGTTCACCTACTGATGATGGCTGCTTTTAAAGCAGCATACTCTTGTCATCTATAGCCAACAAGAGTAGAAATGTATTTCCCTAACTAGTTGTTGAATAAATAATCATGAATTTACAAAAAGGTCGTTATCGCCACTACAAAGGCCCAGAATACCAAGTTATTGATACTGCGATTCATTCTGAAACCGAAGAACTGTTAGTGCTTTACAAGCCTTTATACGGCGAAGGAAAATTGTGGGTAAGGCCTTACGATATGTTTTTTGAAAACGTAGAGTTTGAAGGTAAGCAAGTGCCTCGGTTTGCATTTATCGAGGCGCTAGGAGCAGTTGACCTTTCGAGCTGATTTTTTCACGAACAAAACTTAACCGCGAAAGAGAAACAGCCCCTAGAGTAGGCAGGCTAAATATTTTGCCCCATATCGATGGCTGGCATTTCACAACTTGGTGTGCCAACCACTTTTGCTGGTACGCCAGCTACAGTGGTATGAGCAGGCACAGCCTCAAGAACCACACTCCCTGCGCCAACTTTAGCGCCGCGACCTACCTCGATGTTACCGAGAATTTTGGCTCCTGCACCAATCAAAACCCCTTGGCGAATTTTCGGGTGACGGTCACCACGCTCTTTACCGGTGCCACCTAGAGTTACCGACTGCAAAATAGAGACATCGTCTTCAATTACAGCTGTTTCACCCACTACAATACCGGTGGCATGATCGAGCATTATGCCTTTACCAATAGTAGCCGCAGGGTGAATATCTACTGCAAACACTGCCGATATTTGGTTTTGCATATAACGGGCTAAGGCTAACCGCCCTTGCTGCCACAACCAATTTGCTACCCGATATCCTTGCAAAGCATGAAAGCCTTTTAAGTAAAGCAAAGGAATAGCGTAATACTTCACCGCTGGATCTCGGTCTTTAACCGCCACAATATCGGCAGCAACCGCCTCTAAAATACTAGGATTGGCCTGTAAGGCCTCTTCAATAAACTCACGCAACAAAATCGCTTGAACTGTTGAGCTATCTAGCTTACTGGCAAGCTGAAAACTTAGCGCCGAGGCTAAGCTGTAATGATTAAGAATAGTAGAGTAAAAAAAACTCGATAGCATTGGCTCGTCTTCAGCCATACGACGCGCTTCGTCGCGGATTTGCAACCAAACCGTGTCTGCTAGTGTTTGCTTTATTTGATAGTCCATTACCTTTACCACTGCCTCACCTTACTCGAGCTCTAATTTCTTTTCTTGCGGAACCACCGATTGAGGGTCTTGGTGGATTAATACATCAGCTTCTGGCCACTCGGCCATCATTGCATCCTCTACCTCATCGGCAATTTTATGCGCGTCGTACAGGCTAAGTTTATCATCTAGCTCCAAATGAAGTTGTATAAATTTAGTCTGTCCAGACTGACGGGTGCGAATATCATGAGCCCCCAATACGCCATCAACCGCTAACGCAGAGTCAATTACCTGTTTCTGAAAGGCCTCTGGAAGCTGCCTATCCAATAAATTCTGCACTGACTCTTTACCGATACCAAAAGCGCCATAACAAATATACAGGGCGATCAGCACAGCAAATAAACCATCTGCCCAGAACCAACCATAGAAACTAAGCAATAAAGCCACCAGCACTGCAATATTCATATATATATCCATGGCGTAGTGCATAGAATCAGCTTTAATCACCGCGTTATTGGTTTTAGCAATTACGTAGCGTTGGAACATCACCAAAGCAAAGGTAATCACGGTAGAAACAATCATGACCGTAATACCCACAGTACTGTGTTCAATGGCTTTAGGGTGCAACAGTTCGCTAACACCACCAAACATTAGCATTAAGGCTGAGCCAGCAATAAAGGCTGCTTGCGCAAGGCCGGCTAAATGTTCCGCTTTACCATGGCCAAAACTATGTTCCTTGTCGGGAGGTTGCAGGGCATAACGCACCGCGAGTAGGTTCACTAAAGACATGGCTATGTCCATTAGTGAATCAATTAAGGAAGCAAGAATACTTACCGCGCCAGTATATAAAAATGCGGCGCTTTTAATAACAAGCAAGGTCACCGCTACACAAGTTGCAACCCATGTAGCTAAGGTGACCAAGCGCTGATAACGTTGCTTTTCCACTTTACAAATTCTTTGAAAGGTTTTGCAAAGTATAACGTTTAGTGCATGTTAAAGTTGAGCTTTTTTATCGCCCTTCTGCATACGCTTTTGCTGTTTTTCCATCTTTTTAGCGCTTAACTCTTGATATTTCTGCTGCTGCTCAGGGCTTAATAGTTGATAAATTTGCTGCTGTGCTTGCAACATACTCATCATCCGTGCTTGATGTTTAGCTTGCTGGATATCAATTAAAGCCTGCGCTGCACCCTCATCAAATGTGGCGGCTGTAATCACTTCCATGCGTTGCTGGTACATTGCTTGGCGCTGTTCTGGATCAGCCTTAGGTTTATGCTGTTGCATAATCTCTTTTACTTGGGCCTTTTGCTCAGCAGTTAAATCTAGCTGCTTCATCATCTTCATCGCTGGATGGCCGCCACGCTGCATTCCTTCCTGCTTATCTCCTTTGGCAGCAAAAGCAGCAGGCGCGATAACTAAAGCACTAACAAGGGTAGTAACGAGTAACTTTTTCATTTTCTTTCCTCGGGTCTATTCGGTCATTTATAGTCTACGAGAGTAAACGCAAAGTAATGGCAATGAAGTGTAAAGCTATGTAAAAGCCGAACCTCAAGCACGGCAAAGCGCTGTGAGTTTTGTACAATTTGCTTATTGATGTTGAATAGAGAATCGCCCTGTGAATTTACTACTTATAGATGATGACAAAGAACTTACCGAGTTACTCGGCGAACTCTTAGAGCTAGAAGGATTTAGTTGCGAGGTATGCAACGATGGTTTAAGCGGCCTAGCCAAGCTAGCGGAAAAACGCTACGACTTAGTACTGCTCGATGTAATGATGCCGGGTAAAAACGGCTTCGAAGTATTAAAAGAATTACGTAAAGACAACCAGCAACCGGTATTAATGCTTACCGCCAAAGGTGATGAGATAGACCGAGTGTTGGGTTTAGAGTTAGGCGCCGACGATTACCTGGCCAAACCTTTTAGTGAACGCGAACTACTGGCACGCATTAGGGCTATTTTACGCCGCACCCAAACTACGCAACCAACAGATCCTAACCAAGAGCTGATTAGCCACCAAGATTTAAGTTTATCGGTTGCTAAACAGCAGGTGCACTGTAACGGTCGGGAGCTTGAACTTACCAGTACAGAGCTTTTACTCCTACAGCAACTTCTTGAGCAGCCAGGTCAACTGTTGGAAAAAGACAGCCTAAATCAAAAAGTATTGGGCAAGCGCCTACAAGCATTTGATCGCAGTTTAGATATGCATATTAGTAACTTACGCAAAAAGATCCCTGCTAGAAAAGACCAACTTCCGCGGATCAAGACCGTTAGAGGCAAAGGTTACATGTGGTTAGAGTGGTAATCATGAAGCGCTTAATCAACAACCTATTTGTAAAAATCTTCATCTCATTTTGGATGATTTTACTGGTTACGGCCTTTGTGTCGATTAACCTTTCCAGAATGCTTAGTGAAGACAACTTCAAGGCGCCTAAATGGGCAGTAAAAAACCTACAGGAGTTTGCCCTACGAATAGAGCGTAACCCTGAACGCATGTTAAGCCCGCGTTTAGAGCCTCATCTTAAATCACGTTTTGGAAAGCCGTTTATCGTTAATAGCGAAGGCGAAGTGGTAAATCATGAAAACATCAGCCGGGGGATGCGACGCTTTTTAGTTAACCACGATAATGTTGCAGATCCTCGAATAATGCTCGATAAAAAGCATATTTTGATTGGTCCGCAAGCGCTTACCATCGATAACCAGCGTTACCTGCTCTACATAGAACGCCGAAGTAACCCAGAACAGCTGCATGCTATCCGTAACTTTGGCATATCGCCGTGGTTTTTATCGCTAGTAGCCGTGGGCTTGAGTTTAGCGCTTTGTTTCTTACTTACTCGTCACATCGTAAGACCACTTAAAAAACTGCAATCTGCCGCGAATAAGGTGTCACTCGGGTATCTAGATACACCGTTGCCGGAGATCAATCGTGGTGATGAAATTGGCCAACTGTCTGATAGCTTGCAGAGAATGGTGGACACCCTTAATCAAGCCATTAGCAACCAACAACGCCTGCTTAGTGATATTTCTCACGAGCTGCGCTCGCCACTGACTCGCTTAAACATGGCTCTCGCGCTACATAAAAAGCGCCAGCAAGTGACCCCCGAAGTGGAGCGAATAGAGCGAGAATCGCAACGCCTAGCCGAGATGATTGACGCCTTGCTATCTTTATCGCGCATGCAAGTTAACGCCAAACAACAAAAAATGACTTTGCAGGAACTCATTGAAGACTTAGTTAGCGATTGTGAGTTTGAAGCAGAACAGTTAAACAAACGGTTTAGTGCCAACTATCCCCAGCAACTGAGTGTAATTTGTTACCCAGAGCTACTCGCATCGGCACTTGAGAACGTTTGTCGCAATGCCCTTAAATACGCAGAACGTAAGGTTAAACTAAGCGCTAGTGTGCAAGACAACCTACTTACCTTGATTGTGCGAGATGATGGCCCAGGCCTTCCAGATGACGAATTAAATAGCATTTTTCGACCATTTTATCGTAGCGGTGAAGCACGAGACCGTGACAGTGGCGGGGTGGGTTTAGGCTTGGCGATTGCCGAATCGGCGATTCGCCAACACGGTGGTAGCATTAGTGCCAACAATCATTCGCGTAAAGGGCTAGAAGTTAGCCTACGCTTGCCACTACAATAGCGCTTTTCGCAGCCACTTGGATTAATCATGATTAACATTGTGCTATATCAACCAGAAATACCGCAAAACACCGGCGCAATTATCCGTTTAGCGGCGAACAGCGGTTGTAACTTACATCTTATCGAGCCTTTAGGTTTCGCCTGGGATGATAAAAAAGTTAAACGTGCCGGCTTGGACTACCACGAGTTTGCCGAGGTAAAACGCCACCCCGACTACCAAGCCTTCTTAAACAGCGAACAGCCTAAGCGCTTGCTTGCTTGTACCACCAAAGGCAGCGGTTTTCATAGTGACTTTGCTTTTGAAGCGGGTGATTATCTAATGTTTGGCCCTGAAACACGCGGCCTACCCGATGAAGTGCTAAATGAGATAGATGGTCAATTTAGGCTGCGCATTCCAATGTTGGCCGATAGCCGCAGCATGAACTTATCTAATGCAGTATCGGTATTTGTTTACGAAGCTTGGCGCCAACTAGGCTATGTAGACGGTGTATAACTAAGCTAATACTAAAGGTGTTCAGGCCGTGCAAATACGTAATTACCAACACAGCGATCTGAACACCATTATTAACATTTACAACCTTTCAAACCAGCTACAATGGCGTTGCTGTAATTGCCAACGAAATGCTGCGCTCAGTTAAGCTTCATGCTTAAACCAGCGCTGGCTCTTTAGAGCCTGGTAATAAACCCACCCCAAGCTCAATCCTCTAATAGCCATAAAACCGCACATCGCTAACCATAGGGCATGGTTCCCCCAACTTTGAGTAAACCACCAAAGCGGAAAGAACCCGGCGAGACTGGCCAACAGCATCGAGTTACGCATAATCCGCCCCTCAGAAGTAGCAATGAAAACCCCATCTAAGATAAAGCACCACACCGAGACTAACGGCAGCAAAATCATCCAATAAAGATAGCTAGCCGCAGTGTTGCGAATTTCAGGTATATCGGTAAGCAACGCAACTAATTGCTCACCCAGTACTCCAAATACCAAACTAAAGCCAATGCCCGCCACTAAGGCTAACTGCAAACACTGTTTAATAGTTACCACAAACAAGGCGCGGTCATTTTTGCCCTTTGCTTTACCCGCTAAGGCTTCTACGGCGTAAGCTAAACCATCTAAAGCAAAAGAAACAAACATCAAGAAGTTAAGTAATACTGCGTTGGCCGCAACAATGTGGTCGCCCAAACGCGAGCCTTGAAAAGTGATGAAGGCAAAACAAGCTTGCAAGGCCAGTGAGCGCAAAAATATGTCTCGGTTTAGCGAGAATAGTCCCGCCAAATGCTGGCGATTAAAATCGGCCCAACAATCCTTTAATGACGGTAAGGCATTAAATCGTGTTAAAAACTGCTTGCGGCACAACGCCAAGCCAACTGCCAATGAAAAATAATCGGCAATCACACTGGCTAAAGCAGCACCCTGCACTTTCCAATCTAGCCCCACAACAAACAGCACATCCAAGGCAATGTTGGTGGTATTAGCCACAATCAGCAGTAACATGGGGGCTCGAGCATTTTGCATGCCCAATAACCACCCCAGCAACACCAGGTTTAACAATGCCGCAGGCGCGCCCCAAATGCGGGTAGAAAAATACTGCGCCGCATAATATTGAACTTGTTCACTGCCTCCGGCTAAAGCCAAACCAAGTTGCAATATCGGCTGTTTTAACAAAAGCAAAGCCAGGCCAATGATTAACGCAATACAGGCAGAGTTAAATCCCACCCTTTGCAAAGCTTGCCGATCATCTGCACCAAAAGCTTGCGCACTTAAGCCTGTGGTCGACATGCGTAAAAAGCCACATAACCAATACACCAAGCTAATCATCATTGAGCCTAAAGCGACTCCACCAAGATAATAAGCATGATCTAAATGGCCAATAACAGCCGTGTCCACCAGCCCTAATAAAGGAATAGTGATGTTAGATAAAATCATTGGCACGGCAATGGCCGCAATGGCGGAAAAACGCGAAACAGACATGAAAGGGAAACTAAGCAGGCTATAGCGAGAGTGTAAGAGTTAGTTACACTCTCGGCAAGCCTTTAAAAGCTAGGGGCTGTTTATAGCAAAGCAAACAACCAATGGTCTGCCAACAAGGCAACAAACAACAACATCAAATACACTATCGAAAAGGCAAATAGGCGCATTGCGTCACGCTGGTTATCCCCCTTATACAGCCGCCAAGCTAAGTGCATAAAACGCAGGTTAAGTGCACAACTTAATACGAGATAAAGCACCCCACTCATGCCTACTAAAAAGGGTAGCCAAGCAACGGCGAACAGCAGCAGAGAATAAAGAACTATCAACTTTTTGGTAAAGCCAACACCGTGGGTAACCGGCAGCATTGGAATATTAACCTTGGCGTAATCTTCACGGCGAGCAATTGCCAAGGCCCAAAAGTGTGGCGGAGTCCAAGTGAATATCAGCATGACTAGCAATAAGGGCTCAGCCGATATGGCGTTGTTTACTGCCGTCCATCCCAACAATGGAGGCATAGCACCTGCTAAGCCGCCAATCACTATGTTTTGCGGCGTTGCTCGTTTAAGCCAAAGGGTATAAATCACCGCATACCCGACTAAGCTAGCTGCAGTTAACCAAGCAGTCAGTGGATTAACCCACCAATACAGCATGGCAAAGCCCACCACCGATAACAGTGAGGCCCATAACAAAGCCTGCCAATTAGCTATAGCACCAGTAGGTAAAGGGCGTTTGTGAGTGCGTGCCATTGCGGCATCTGCTTCACTATCAATGTAGTGATTAAAGGCGGCAGCGCCCGCAGCCATAAAACCTATGCCTAAGTTACCTACTAGCAGAGCTTGCCAAGGCGGCAAACCAGAAGTTGCCAAGCATGCTCCTACCACCGCGGTGAGCACAATAAGGGCGACCACTTTGGGTTTGGTGAGTTTGTATAAGGCGCGCCAATTAATGCCTTTGTTGAGTGAACTTGGCGGGTTAAGCGTGTTCAACTTCGCCATAATGCGTCTCCTTTTGCTCAACGAATGTTGCTACGGCCGCACCCTGATAGTGAGCCAAGATTAAACTTATTAGACTTAACAACAGCATGGCAGCCACTAAGTTATGCGCCACCGCTATCGCCAAGGGGACTTGCCAAAGCACATTGGCAACGCCTAAACCGACTTGAGTAAACAATATAAAAATCAGCCTAGAGGCACGTCCTCGTTCCATATCACTATGTCGTCGCTGAATGTAACTTAGCGCCAGAATGAACAAGTAAATGGCTGTTACGCCTGCCCAAATACGATGAGTGACATGAATGGTTTTACGCTGTTCATGACTAAGCACACCAAATTCGTAATCATTGCCAGTAGCATGAGGCAGCGGATCAAATGCATCCAGCTGGTAAGAGCTTAACCACTCTTCATGGCAAAGCGGCAAGCCCTGACAAGAAATGGCCGAGTAGTTAGCCGATGTCCAACCACCTAATGCTATTTGCACAACTAATACCAACAAACCTAGCCACAACCAACGACCACTGCGTTGAGGCTTACCAATAGGGCGCTTGGCAATCATTAGCCAAGTAAACAATAAAGCTAGCATCGAAAAACCACCCAATAGGTGCCCCATAACCACAATGGGCATTAAACCAAGTGTCACCGTAAGCATGCCTAATATGGCTTGAAAGCCAATAAGCAGCACTGAGGCCAGCGCAATTAAGCGGTTTTGCTTTTGCCAAAATGCCAAGGCAGCTAATCCCACCACCAGCAAACCCAATGCTCCCGCAAAATAACGATGGATCATTTCGTTCCAGGCTTTGTGGGCTTCTAGCGGCCGCTCAGGGTAAGCACTAGCCGCGTGTTGAATATGTTCTTCACTTTGTGGAACCGCAAACTGCCCATAACAGCCAGGCCAATCGGGGCAACCTAAACCAGCATCAGTTAAGCGGGTAAACGCCCCTAAACCAATGACAACAACGGCAAGTAAAATAGCGGCAATTAATCCCTTTTGCATACGCTGTCCTTAGACTCTATTGAAACCGAGAGTTTTTAATCAGTCGCTTCAAATCGGTGATTAGCCCTTTGATCTGCTCATCACCTTGAGCGGGTTGGTAGCTCAATATCACCCAACCTGTTGGGTCTATCACTAACCACTGTTGATCGTAATCGGTCAGTTGTTGATTAGCTTGTCCCAGCCTCATTTGCTCAAGGCCGTCGTTTATTTGACTAAGCTGTTCGCCGGAAGTAAGCGCAACTTTTTGAGTTTGCTGTTTGGCGATGCCCAAAGCTAACCAAGCATTATTGAGTTTGCTAAGCTGTTGCAAACAAGCTTGCGAGCAGTCGCCATCAATAACCTGAGCAATCGACCACTTACCTATGGGATAGTTTTCCAACTGTCTTGGCGGCTCCATCCACTCCCCATGACTAAGTGCACCCGGTTCATACCAGCCCATTTTAAGTACCACCCAAGCCAAAATAAGCGGCACTAAAAATACCGAAGCAAGTAACAACATGGTTTTTTGGTGACTTCTCATAAACCTTCCTTGTTTCCATTCTGCACGCAAAAATAAACGGTTAAGCCAGTGGCAACTAAGGCCATTAACAACCATTGCAGCGCATAACCTTGGTGCTTTTGCGGCGATATTGACACTAGCTGTTCAGAACTATGCTCAACTTGGCTATCTAGCACAAAAGGCAATAATTCAAGATTCCAATAATCGGACAAAGCCGCAATATTGATTTGCTGAACCCGCAGTCCCTGCGGCAGCTCTTCTAACCAGTGCTGCTGATTAAGTACCACTGGCAAGCTAATTTCTCTTAATCGATAGCGCAAAGGCAGCTCTTGAGCAGTTATGGCATCTGGTAACAAACGCCTATCTGCTCCAGCGGCCTGCCAAGCAAGACGCACTAATACATTGCCTTGCGGGGTATCAGCTAAGGTATAGGCGTCGTACCCCACTACTCCTTCATTTACTTTATTGTCTAACCACAAAAACTTATCCGTGCTTGCAATGTCACTTAGCGTAACTAATTGAAACGGCTGCACACCCGAAGCAAGGGCCTGTTCTAAACTGGTTTCGATAATTGATTGCTGCTGGTATTGGTCTAATAACTGCTGTTTTTGTTCACTGCGTTGCCATTGCCACAAGGAAAGCTTGACCATTAGCCCTATCAGCGCAACCATAAGCACAACAAACAGTATCAAGCGGTAAGAAACTGTTTTTTTATCAGCCTGTTGAGAGAGCTTAGTTATGGTCATAAAACTGCTAATTACCGCGTTAATCCTGTTTGTGGTGGTGAACATGCTGTTTGCTTTACGGGTAATGCTAAAGGGCGGAGAAAAACCAATGACCCATTATTTGGGAAAACGCTTAATCTTTAGCGTATTGGTTATCCTATTAGTTTTACTCGCCATGGCGTTGGGCATTATTCAGCCCAACCCACGCCCTTACTAAAGCACATAGACAAAAATAAACAGACACAACCACACCACATCTACAAAGTGCCAATACCAACTCGATGCCATAAATGCAAAGTGACTCTTACCGGTAAAGTGGCCTTTTAGTACCCGCAAAAACATCACCGTAAGCATGATGGCGCCTAACGTAACGTGTAAGCCGTGAAAACCAGTGAGTAAGAAAAAGGTATTGCCATAAATACCTGAATCAAGGCGCAAGCCTAATTCCTGATATGCATGAATGTATTCTTCAATTTGGAAAAACAAGAAAGCAAAACCTAGCACCAAGGTAATGGCTAACCACATTTTAAGTGGCCCACGTTTATCTTTCTCTAAACTCACATGAGCAAAGTGCAAAGTTACTGACGAAATCACCAGTATTACGGTATTCAACAATGGCAAGCCGAACCAGCCCATCGCTTGGGTTGTTGTACCGCCGGGCGTTTCAACTAGTGGCCACATGGCAGTAAACTCTGGCCATAACACCGCGCCAGTCATTTCATTATTACCAGCACCGCCCAACCAAGGCACAGCAATCATTCTGGCGTAGAATAACGCTCCGAAAAATGCACCAAAGAACATTACCTCAGAGAAAATGAACCAACTCATGCCTTGGCGAAAAGAGCGGTCCATTTGGGCACTATATAAGCCATCCATGCTCTCTTGGATAACATTGCCAAACCAACCAAACATCATGGTAACAATTACCACAAAGCCACATGACAATATCCAAAGGCCGTAGCTTTGCTCACTGCCCATTTGTTGAACAGAAAAACCTGCGCCCATGGCGATTAGGAATAAACCCACCGCGCCAACAATTGGCCATATACTTTGCGCAGGAACGTAATACTTCTCATAAGGCTGCGTCATTGCTCACCTCTCCATCGGCACTTAGTTGTGCAGTTTCAGATTCAATCGGCTCGCCCTCTACGGCAAATAAGGTGTAAGCCAAAGTTAAGGTATTTATGTCTTTAGGTAACTCAGGATCTACGTAGAAGAACAATGGCATGTCTTGTTGTTGACCCGGAGCTAGGGTTTGCTGCTCAAAACAAAAACAGCTGACTTTTTTCAGATGATTGGCCGCCAAACCAGGGCTAACCGAAGGAACCGCCTGCACCGTGCCACGTTTGGGAGTAAGGTTACTAGCACTAAAATCAACCTGTAGCGTCTCACCTGGATGGACTTTTACTTGGTTAACCTTAGGGCCAAACTTCCAATTAAGCCCTTGCGGCACATAGCTAATAAACTCCACGGTTACGGTGCGCTGTTGGTCAGTAACAAGGCTTAGTTCGCTGGCTTCTGTAGCAGTTTTGCCGTTAATGCCGGTAACCTGACAAAATACGTCATACAGCGGCACCAAGGCGTAACCAAAGCCGAACATAGCCACTACTACAAGCAGCAGCTTTGTGACTAAACGGCCATGGCCAAGCATATTATTTAATCTCCGGCGGAGTAGAGAAACTGTGGTAAGGCGCTGGCGATGGCAATGCATCCCATTCTAAGCCCTCTGCGCCTTCCCAAGGTTTAGCCGGAGCAGGTTCACCACTACGAATACATTTAATCACCATGTACAAGAAGATGAACTGCGACAAACCAAAGGCAAAACCACCAATACTCACTATGGCGTTAACATCGGCAAACTGCAGCGCATAGTCTGGAATACGCCGTGGCATGCCACCTAAGCCTAAGAAGTGCATAGGGAAGAACAACACATTTACCGAGATAAGCGAACACCAGAAATGTAGCCGGCCCAGGCCTTCGTCGTACATATTACCGGTCCACTTAGGTAGCCAATAATAAGCAGCAGCCATAATCGAGAATACTGCGCCTGTTACCAGTACATAATGGAAGTGCGCCACCACAAAATAAGTGTCGTGATATTGGAAATCTACTGGCGTAATCGCCAGCATTAATCCCGAGAAACCACCAATGGTGAACAGCACAATAAAGGCCAGTGCAAATAACATCGGCGTTTCAAAGGTCATTGAGCCGCGCCACATAGTGGCCACCCAGTTAAATACCTTCACCCCAGTAGGCACCGAGATCAGCATGGTGCAAAACATGAAGAACAACTCAGCCGCAACAGGCATACCAGTAGTAAACATATGGTGCGCCCACACAATGAAGCTTAAACCAGCAATAGATGCAGTGGCGTAAACCATCGAGGCATAACCAAACAATCTTTTACGAGAGAAGGCAGGAACAATCGCCGAGATAATGCCGAATGACGGCAAAATCATAATGTAAACTTCGGGGTGGCCAAAAAACCAAAATATGTGCTGGAACAGTACAGGGTCTCCCCCACCGGCGGCATCAAAAAATGACGTGCCAAAATACTTATCGGTAAGCACCATGGTCACTGCACCCGCTAATACCGGCATCACAGCAATCAACAAAAATGCAGTGATAAACCAAGTCCACACAAATAGCGGCAGCTTCATGTAAGTCATGCCGGGTGCACGTAAGTTCATAATGGTCACAATCACATTGATCGCCCCCATAATCGAACTAATCCCCATAATATGCACCGAGAATACAAACAAGGCAGTACTATCAGGGCTGTAGTTAGTAGAGAGCGGTGCGTAGAAAGTCCAGCCAAAGTTAGGGCCACCACCTTCCATAAACAGCGAGGCTAACAGCATGGTGAAAGCAAAAGGTAAAATCCAAAAGCTCCAGTTATTCATGCGTGGCAAGGCCATATCTGGCGCGCCAATCATCATCGGAATCAGCCAATTAGCCAAACCGGTAAAGGCCGGCATTACTGCACCAAACACCATGATTAAGCCGTGCATGGTGGTCATTTGATTGAAAAAGTTAGGTTCAACTAATTGTAAACCTGGTTGGAACAGCTCGGCGCGGATCACCATCGCCATTGCGCCACCGGTAATAAACATGGCAAAACTAAACCACAAATACATTGAACCAATGTCTTTATGGTTAGTGGTTAATACCCAACGCATTAAACCGCGCGGGGCACCGTGATGGTGCTCATCATGGTCAGCATGAACGTCACTAATCGTGCTCATTATCTCTCTCCCTACTGCGCTGCGTTTTGCACGGCCACAACATCCTTGGCCTGCACTAAATCACCGGTATCATTACCCCAAGCGTTACGCTCGTAAGTAATTACGGCAGCCAGCTCTTTTAAACCTAGCTGTTTACCAAAGGCTTGCATCGCAGTGCCCGGTACACCATTCACAACTACTTCAATATGTTTGCCCACATCACCAATAGCGATTGGGCTGTCTTTCAAGCCAGGGAACACACCTGGTAAGCCTTCACCGTTAACTTGGTGGCAAGCCGCACAGCTTTTGTCGTAGACTTTTTTGCCCAGCGACATCAGTTCGTCTTGCTCCATAGTCATAGCAACCAGCTCTAACTCTTGGGCCTGTTTGGCTTGATAAGCGGCTTCTTCTTCGGCTAACCAAACATCGTAATCGGCCTGCGTTTTAGCAATAACCACAATCGGCATAAAGCCGTGGTCCTTACCACACAACTCTGCACACTGGCCGCGGTATATGCCGGGTTTATCAATGATGGTCCAAGCTTCATTAATAAAGCCTGGGTTGGCGTCTTTTTTAACTGCAAAATCGGGTACCCACCAAGAGTGGATAACATCTTCCGAAGTCATCAAAAAGCGTACTTTTTTATCGATGGGCAATACCAGCGGTCGGTCTACTTCAAGCAAGTAGTTTTTGCGTTTTTCCAGCTTGCCGTTAACTTCATCCATATCAGAAGCCAGCACGCTATAGAATTCCAGTTCACGGTCAAAGTATTTGTAATGCCACTTCCACTGGGACCCTGTTACTTGAATGGTGATATCGGCATCGGAAGGATCTTCCATGGCCAAAAGAGTTTTAGTGGCAGGAATCGCCATGCCAATCAAAATAATGAAAGGAACGATGGTCCAAATAATTTCTACTTTGGTACTTTCATGAAATTGAGCCGGCTTGGCCCCTTTAGACTTGCGATGATGAAAAATAGCCCAGAACATGGCGCCAAACACCAGCACCCCAATAGCACAACAAATATAAAAAATTGTCATGTGCAGGCCATAAACCTGCTCACTAATGGCGGTAACACCCGGACGTAAGTTGAATGACATTTCTTGCGCAAATACTTGCGACGAAAAGAATGTCAGCATTATTAGCTGAATCCATCGGCCCACAGCGCTCTCCTTTGCTAGTAGCCAACGACAACAACTTTCCAAACTAGGAAAGTAGCTGCAGAAAAAGGGAAATCTCCCCCCAAAAAGTAGTAGACAGCAACAGCTAAATACAAGCTACTGCTTATAAATTAACCCCTAAGTTAAAGAAATGTAAATATATTGTTGAAATTTTTATAGATAAACACAAAAGATGTGATGCTAACGACAAAAGCCCAAATCGGGCTGATTTGGGCTTAAAAAGGGCGGAACTTATTGCTATGTAAGGCTTACATCCAATCGGCAGTGCGAATAATACCTACCGCCAAGCCTTCGATTTCGATGCTTTGATACTCTAAATCAACTTCAATAGTTGAGAGCTCTTCATTCTCTGGGTGCAAGTAAACCATTTTACCGTCGCGCTCAAAACGCTTAACCGTAACATCGTCTTCTAAACGTGCCACCACCACTTGCCCATTATGAACATCATTGGTTTTATGCACTGCTAACAGGTCACCATCCATAATACCGATGTCTTTCATACTCATTCCCTGCACCCGCAGTAAATAATCAGCATGAGGATTAAACAAGTTAGCATCTACCGCATAGTGTGACTCTACATGCTCCTGCGCCAAAATAGGCTCGCCTGCAGCCACTTGGCCAATTAAAGGTAAACCGGGTTCTAAGTCTTCGGCTACTGACTCATTAGCGCTGGCTGGCAAATACTCTTCACTAATGCGAATACCACGCGAAGCACCAGGGATCATCTCAATAGCCCCTTTCTTAGCAAGAGCTCGTAGGTGCTCCTCCGCCGCATTAGCGGAGCGAAAGCCTAATTCTTTAGCGATCTCTGCACGGGTTGGCGGCATACCCGTTTCGGAAATATGACGACGAATTAATTCAAATACTTCTGTTTGACGGGGTGTTAAGGGCTTCATAGTCTACCTGTAAGTTTATACAGCACACTGTTAGTATATACAGCATGAGCAATGAAGCAAGGATTTATCGTTAGCACGATCAAAATCAAATTATTAATACTTTAAGACAAATAAAAGCCACTAGCCAATTGCTTAAAAAGTGACTGAGGTATATGCTTAGGCTAATTAATAATACAATATGATTTACTGGAGTTGAATATGACAAAGCCTGTCATCGGTTTCATCGGCCTTGGTCTTATGGGCGGCAACATGGTTGAAAACCTGCAAAAGCGCGGTTACCAACTAAATGTAATGGACTTAAATAAAGAGGCTGTTGCAACGTGTGTTGCTCGTGGTGCTAAAGAAGCAAGCTCAGCAAAAGAACTAGCAGAAGCTAGTGACATTGTAATGCTTTGTTTAACCACTTCTGCAGTAGTTGAAAAACTTATCTACGCTGACGACGGGATTTTAGCCGGCATTAAAGAAGGCGCAGTATTAGTAGACTTTGGAACCTCTATTCCAGCCTCTACCCGTAAGATTGGTGAAGACTTAGCTGCTAAAGGTGCCGGCATGATTGACGCACCATTAGGTCGTACTCCTGCTCACGCTAAAGATGGCTTGCTAAACATTATGGCAGCTGGCGATATCGATACCTTTAACAAAGTTAAACCGGTATTAGACGAGCAAGGTGAAAATGTATTCCACCTAGGTGCTCTTGGCGCTGGTCACACTACTAAGTTAGTAAATAACTTTATGGGTATGACTACTGTTGTTGCTATGTCGCAAGCATTTGCTGTAGCCGATCGCGCTGGTGTAAACCGCCAACAGTTATTCGACATTATGTCAGCAGGTCCTTCTAACTCACCGTTCATGCAGTTTTGTAAAAACTACGCAGTAGATGGTGTAAGTGACTTAGGTTTCTCTATTGCTAACGCAAACAAAGACCTTGGCTACTTCTTAGAAATGGTAAAAGACTTAGGCACAGAATCTAAAATTGCTGAAGGTTCTTCTGCAAACTTAGCCGCTGCATTAGATGCAGGCCTAGGCAACGGCAATGTACCAGAGATTTTCGATTACTTTCTTAAACTAGAAAAGTAACTCGAGCTCCTCGTGACAAGGGTGTAACAGTCAAACTGTTACACCCTTGTTTGTTTTAAAGCCAGCATTTCTCCATGCTAGCATCAACAGAATACTGGCAAACAAACCTGCCGATAGCGGCTCACTAACTCTGGTAGCCTCTGCCACAATCAGCACTGGATTAATGTCTATCCAATAGTAATCTTCATCACCTTGCACCAAGGGGCTGTTAAAAATACGCGTGACTTCATCAGGCGTAATCAGGGTTTGATTGTTCAAAGATGGGTTCATCAAAAACGCACCATCCTTATGCGGCAAACCTAAGTTATGACCGAGTTCATGTGCTAATAGCTCTCCACCAAAAGACCCTGCAGCATAGGAAGACTCAACCACAAAGTCGTTACCAAAATACTCACCACAACCAACAATACCAGTAAGAACAAAGCTGCCACAGGCACTAATGGTATCGATGAAATAGAAGTTAACTACATTGGCTGGACCAACGTGCTGATTGAATAGCTGGGTGACTTCTGCGCTAGTGGTTATATCAAGCAGCTCCGGAAACACCAACTCGCTGGCAGTGCCAATACGAATATCGATGATGTTTTGGCCAAAGCTAGCTTGCGAATATATTTCATCCAATGCAGCTTCATTGGTGGTAATAAAGGCCGCCTGAGCCATTGATGAAATAAATAGCAATAGGGCGAATAATGAGTTTTTTGTGGTCAGAGTCATAACACATTCCTTAGCATGGTAAGCCTAATGAAACCTCAAGTAACATATTATTAACAATAGCATCCACGACTAAATAAACGAATTTTTGCAGCAAGTTTAATCTACCCAGAGTAACTATTGAGCCTCAATTTAGTTCTTTATATAAGTGCTGAATTATTTGAGATATTGCATCAAATCAAAGCCAAATTTAGATAAGTCTGCTACCCTATGCACTGTATTCATTCACCACTATAAGCTCTTGAGATGTTACATTTACCCTCTCCAGTATTAGCCGTTTTGCGAGCAATAATTGGCTTTTTTACGCGCGGAAAATTTGTCCCAGACAACCCCATCACTGAGTTCAATTTAGATTTATCTCAGCCGATTATTTACGTTATTCCGAGCAATTCTTTGGCCGATGTTTTAACTCTACAATTAGCCTGTAAAGAACTTGGCTTACCCGATCCCTTCGAACCGGTAATGTTTGCTGGCGAAGCACATAAACGAGTGGCATTTTTAGTTGATGGCAACGGCGAGACCCTAGAGCAAACCATTGAGCAATTTACCTCTGCCTTGGCCATTCACCGCAGCGACGAAAGCCACAACGCACAGCTGGTGCCAGTTAAGTTGTTTTGGGATCGTTACCCCGGGCGCGAGAGTGTGGATGACTTAATGGGCGGCAAGCCAGAACGCCCTGCTGGGGTGTTAAAGAAAACCTGGCAGGTTATCTTTAAAGGCCGCGAAAACTTGGTCCGTTTCAGCCCGCCGGTATCACTTAAAGACATGGCACAACGCCAAGGCTCAGACAAACGTATTGGCCATAAACTGGCGCGTGTTGCTCGAATACACTTTAGCCGCATGCAAATGATCGCCACCGGCCCCAAGTTACCGAATCGTCGGCACATGTTTGAGCAACTACTGGCTTCGGCAACCATTCGCGAAGCGATTAATGAAGAGGCAAAGGCCAAGAACATAAGCAATGCCGCTGCACGCCAAGCGGCATTGAAGTACTTAGAAGAAATTGCCGCTGACTTCTCGTACCGTAACTTACGCATGGCTGATGCAGTGCTGAGTTGGGTGTGGAACAAAATCTATTCCGGTATTGAAGTAAACCACGCAGAGAAGGTTCGCCAACTTGCTCAAGAAGGCCATGAAATTGTCTACGCACCCTGTCACCGTAGCCACATGGACTACCTACTGCTGTCTTATGTTCTGTACCATCAAGGCATGGTACCACCGCACATTGCAGCTGGGGTTAATTTAAATTTCTGGCCGGCAGGTCCATTTTTCCGCCGCTCTGGTGCATTTTTCATTCGCCGCAGCTTTAAAGGCAATAAACTCTACTCCACGGTATTTAGAGAATACTTGGGGCAATTGTTTAGCCGAGGTTACTCGGTAGAGTACTTTACCGAGGGGGGCCGCAGCCGCACAGGGCGTTTATTGCCACCTAAAACCGGCATGTTAGCCATGACCGTTCAAGCCATGCTAAAAGGCTTAGAGCGTCCGGTAACGATTGTTCCGGTCTACTTTGGTTACGAACACGTAATGGAAGTGGGCACTTACTACAAAGAGCTAAAAGGCAAATCTAAAGATAAAGAGTCGTTATTTTCACTGTTTGGCATGCTGCGTAAATTACGCAACTTTGGCCACGGCTACGTAAACTTTGGCGAGCCGATTAACGTAAACCAAAGCTTAAACAAACTAGCGCCAGAGTGGCGAGAACATCCAGAACAAGGTTTGAAACCTAGCTGGCTAGTGCCAGCGGTTAACGATATATCCAAGCAATTAATGATGAATATTAACAGCGCTGCTGCGGTGAATGGTTTGTGTTTAAGTGCTACTATTTTATTGGCCGCCGAGAACCGAGCCTTACCCCGTAAACAGCTGGTTAAGCAGATAAGTTTATACACATCGTTAATCGAAAACGTGCCTTATAGTGATCATGTAACGCTACCGGAAGTAGATGCAGAAACACTGTTGGATCAGGCTATTAGCCTCGACAAGTTTGAAATTCGCAGCGACTACCTAGGCGAAATTATTGGTCTAGATGAAAAACAGCAGGTACTGCTTAACTTTTATCGCAATAACATTATCCACTTACTGATTATTCCAGCCTTTATCGCTACCGCGTTATTGCAACATCGTAGCCTGTGCCGTAGCCAATTAGTCACCTTACTTGAGCAGCTTTATCCTTTGTTAAAAGGTGAATTATTCCTGCGTTATCAAGTCAGTGATATGAGCGATCTGGCGGAGCGCTACTTAGAAGAATTTGCCGCGCTAAAACTAATTAGTGATCAAGGCGATTGCTTTAACATTGACAGCCAACGTCGCGGGCGTTTGTTGCTGCTAGCTCAAGTGGCTCAAGAAAGTTTGCACCGCTACGCCATTGTTGCGGCGTTGTTAGCCAAGCGCCCTCACTTAGAGCGTGCAGAGTTAGAACAACAAGCATTGGCCGGCGCACAACGTTTAGCGCAATTGCACAATATCGACGCGCCGGAATATTACGACAAGCGCATTACCACCAACTTGCTCTCGCTAATGCGTGAGCAAGGCATAAACGACAGCCAATCTGCTGAGGATTTGTTTAAGCAACTCTCGCCATTGCTGGCCGATGGGGTATACCAATCGATCAGTGAATTATTAGATCTAGACACTTAAGCCTTACTAATAGCCAGCCATGCATAATGGCTGGCTATACCTACAAATACCGCCAAGCCCACGTAGTTATTGTTTAAAAAAGCTTGGAAACACGCTTCTCGTTCGCGATAACGAATCAACTTTTGTTGGTAGACGAACAACACTGCTGCTGCTAATAGGCCAAGATCAAAGGGCAAACCTAGTTGCTTAATATCTCCGATTATCGCCAAACAGGTTAAACTAGCGACTTGCAAGAGTGCCACCACCAACTTGTCGAAGCGGCCAAACAATATCGCCGTAGATTTAATGCCCACTTTTAAGTCGTCATCACGATCAACCATTGCATACTTGGTGTCGTAGGCCACTGTCCAACATACATTAGCCACTAATAGCAACCACGCCTCGGCAGGCACTGTGTTGGTTTGCGCAGCGTAAGCCATAGGAATACACCAACTAAACGCCATTCCCAAAAACAGCTGCGGTAAGTGAGTATAGCGTTTCATAAAAGGGTAAATTGCCGCCAAACCAAGGGCAGCAAAGGACAACAAAATCGTGAGGGTGTTTTGGCTTAATACCAGCAAAAACGAAACACTAACCAATACCGCAAATAAAGTAAGTGCCTCACGCGTGCTCACCACCCCAGTCGCTAAGGGGCGCTGAGCGGTGCGTTTTACATGAGCATCCACCTTGCGATCAGCAAAATCATTAATCACACAGCCAGCTGAGCGCATAAAAAATACGCCTAGTACAAATACTAGTAAAATAGAAAGATCGGGTAATCCTTCGGCAGCTAACCAAAGTGCCCAAAGCGCCGGCCATAACAGTAACAAAGTGCCAATAGGTTTATCTGCTCGCATTAATTGCCAGTAAGGTTTTACGTTAGCTAGCTGCAACACCGCTTTCTCCTTGATAGGCGATACAAGATGGCAAAAAAATCTCTGATACCAACAAAGGCGCAGAGGCCAACAAAAAACGAGAACGCCGCCCCCATAAGGGCTGTGAAACTGCAGCATGCTGATAAATAGCAGAGTCTTGAGCAATCTTAGCCAACTCTATGGTTTGGCGTAGCCCTTTGTCAGTAAACAATAACTCACCGAGCGGCTTAGTAGCGAGGCGACTCACCTCAGCAGCATCGCCTTCTAAAGAGCTTTTAGGGATCACACTACGGGCAAATACCCAAGGTTCACCATCGCAGCATAACAGTACTTCACGCACCCAATAGGGGCCAGCACAAGCCAAAGTGGCTAACTCATGGTTAGCTATCTCGGCGTAGTCCTCAAACAACACTCGAATTGAGAATTGCTGGCAATGTTGACGTAAGCGCGCAGTTAACGAGCCAGGGTATTCTAGCCAATCGCGCAACAATGGCGCAGGTATCGTTATTTGCTGTGGCAACAGCCACTTACCATCGGCCCCGCAAGGCTGCACTTGTTTTGGTTTCACGCGATCACATTGCAAAGAATTAGACAGGCATTATCCAGTAAACTGCAGTTTAAAGTAAACTCTCCTTTGTATGGATGCCGTACTGATTCAGACACCGGTTATCAATAAATGCACTTTGGTTAAGCTCATACACTGAGTCACTTGGCTAACAAGTCTTGTATTATTTTCCATCACCAGCTTGACCTAGTGCCCGCTAACAGAAACAATAAAGCTAGGACTACCAAGGAAATACACCGTCGCATGAAATTTGTTCACAGCTTGCTGTTATGTTGCAGCTTATTCTTCTCCTCGTTAGCCTCCAGCCAAGAGGCAGGAACCTCTAGTTATGCATATTTTGGCTTCGAACCCGATATCATTACTAATTACATTAGCACAGGCAAAAAACTCGGTTACGTGCGTATTAGTGCTGAAGTAATGGTTGAGAACCAAAGTGCCTTAAGCAGTATAGAGCACCATGCTCCACTCATTCGCGACGCGATTATCGAAATACTGGGCCACCAACGTGAAGAAGATATAAAGTCATTAAAAGGCCGCGAAGAAATTCGCATGTTATGCCAAGAAGCGGTAAATGATTTATTAGTTCAAGAAACCGGTAAAAAATTAGTGAGTAAATTGCTGTTCACTAAGTACTTATACCAATAAAGTTAATTGATAGATAAAACTAAAAAAGCCCATCGATGATGGGCTTTTTGCTTATTAATAGCTAACGTTAATTAGGCTGGTGCTTGTCGAAAAATTTATCTAACAAGGCCTGAGCGCAACCTACAAACAAACCAAATAAGTGAGCCAAGTTAGCGGTAGAAGGCCCCACCACATCCATAAAGCCAATGACCAGCCAGACTAACATAAAGCCAACAATTGCCGGGCTAAGCTGTAAGCCAGCCTGCGGGCGCAACCAACCGGTAAACCAACAATATCCCAGTAAGGCGTACACTACTCCCGACAAACCACCAAAGTAAGGGCCGGTTGCTAGTAGCTGTGCCACATTAGGAATAACCGCTGCTACAAGCGTAATTAGTAATAATTTAGAGCTACCCAGCTGGCGTTCAATTTCTCCCCCCAACTGCCACCACCACAAGCCATTAAAGACAATATGGATAACCGAAAAGTGCAAAAAAATAGGTGTTATCACTCGCCAAAACTGATCTGAGGCTAACATGCTTAGCTGCGGTGGAATGGTGAGATTAAGCATCAAATAGCGCTCAAAGCCAATGTTCATCAGCAAATAAACCACGGCGGAAATCAGTAACACCGCCAAAGTAACTGGACCAGCATGCGCAAAAAAAGCACTTTTAACTAAGCCCTTTCCGCCATAAGAGAATTTAGCTTTACGGCTATCGGCCACAGTCCAAGAAGCGGCTAAGTATTTTTCATCATTAGGGTTTTCAATAAACTGCTTGAGTTCGTATTCAGCTTTATCAAGGTGTTGCTCATCAATTAAGAAAACCGCCACACCTTGATCAGCTGGTGCCAATTGGCACTCAATTTTTAGCACTGCCATATAATCTACAAAAGCTTGAGCGACTCTAGGGTTGCCCATTACGATTAATTGCTTCACTCAGCATCACCTGATTCAACTGGTGCGACTTGACGCCAGGCTTCAAAGCCACCTTGCAGACTATATACTTCTTCAAAGCCTTGGTGAATTAAATATTGTGCAGCACCTTGGCTAGAAATACCGTGGTAACACATTACGATAAGTGGCGTATCAAACTCGGTTTCCGAAATAAGCTGATTTAAACTGCCATCGCTTAAATGAAATGCATTAACGGGATGAGCTTGAGAAAAAGACTGCGGGTCGCGCATATCTAGCAATACCGCGCCCCCTGAAGCGAGCTTTTGCTGAGCGCCATTTACATCAATTTGTTCAAACTGTTCCATCATCTTTTTCACCGCGGTAATTTTTGTTTCACTTTAACTGGTTTAAGGGCAAAGAAAAAGCCACAAACCATAGGGAGATTACTAGGGTCTGTTGAACTTTGGTGTTGAAATTTTGTTCAAGATAAGCGGGCTTTAATCGCGGCGAGCACTTAGAAGCCTAGTGGGCTAAGCAAGAAGTGCTTAACAAAGAGTAAAATTCGCTTATCCGAACCCTTCAGGCAGCATTTCTTAGCCATTTATTCAGCGTTAGCGAGTGATTATTAAGACCACTTAACTGCACACACACAGCCTTGCCTAAATGGCTAATAAATTGCTGCAAAATCCATCAGCAAAGATCAACAGACCCTAGCTGTAAGCATAAAAAATGTATGGTCCGCCTCGTTATTGCAATGATAAATTTCGATAACGGGGTTGGTTATGCGCTAATGTATTCGGAGTCTAATTAGACGCTCTCGCCACCCGCTCCACGATGAGTTCCGCGCTGGATTATCCTCAAAAAAGCCGAAAGCTTTTATAAGCTGTTTTTTATGTCAGGTTTTAATCCAGTGGTTCTACCGTTTTCGTCATCTCTCTTCTTCATTGCAAACTCGGTGTTAACGCCTTGCTGTTAAATGCTTGTTTCGTCTTCATGACCGCCCAGGCTATTCGGGCAAGCTTATTCGCCAATGCAACTGTAACAACATTGAATGGCTTGGTCGCTCGCAAGTTTATTAGCCACTCGCCATAAACCTTCCCCGTCTTATCCGGTCTCGACATCACCGCTCTGGCGGCATGGATAAACAAGGTTCGAAGTGCTTTATTTCCTCGCTTGCTTATCCCTAATAATTTGGGCTTACCACCTGTTGAGTGTTGCCCTGGAACGAGTCCTAACCACGCAGCCATGTTTCTACCGCTTTTAAAATCTGTAGCACTGCCGATGTTGGCAAGACAAAGACTGGCTGTCATATCTCCAATACCCGGTATGGTTTTTAGGAGCTGACCTATCGCGTTCGTTTCAACCAGTTGCTTTAGCTTTTTATCTTGTTTCTCTATGTTGCCATTGAGAAATAGATAATACTCATGCAGCTCCATAAGCTCTTGCATCAGTAACATTGGCAGCTCCCGCCTTTGCTGAGCAAGCCAGTTGAACAGTTGCTTCATCACGCTATGGCCTGTAGGAAGAGCAATACCAAACTCCAGAAGTAATGAACCGATGCGGGACATGCAGGCTGTTCGGTCTTTGATATAGCCGCGTCTAGCTTTATGAATCGCTGAAATAACTTGAGCTTCTTCTGACTTTACACTGACAAAGCGCATATTAGGTCTTATTGATGCTTCACATATGGCTTCTGCATCAATGAAGTCATTCTTATTACTTTTAACGAAGGGCTTTACATATTGCGGAGGGATTAATCTCACTTTATGTCCCATTAACTCACATTGTCTGCCAAGCCAATGCGCACCGCCACAAGCTTCGAAAGCAATGGTGCAGGGCGTTAATTGGTGAAGATAGTGAATTAAGGCTGAACGAGAAAACTTTTTGCGGATAACTTGATTATCAGAATAATCACGGCCTATCACGTGAAAAGATGATTTGCCTAAATCGATACCAAGAACTTTAATTGTAGACATGATGGTTCGCCTCTTTGTTTGCCAAACTCTAAGACTAGCTTAGAGGTGAGGCGGACCATCTAATTAAAGCCGAAGCTTTAATGCCGATCAGTTAAGACAGATCCATTGACGATCTTTCTAGGTATAGCAAAATCCGATGTTATTAATGGCATCGGATTTTTTCGTTTATGGACGTCTCACAAGCACTCAACATCATCAATGACTGGAAGCCCAATCAAATTGAAACACTGGCTGATTTGTTACCCCTTGAGCTCATTAATGATGCCTATGCTTTGTCCGATACGGTTACGCTGAGAAAACGCAAACTGTCGCTTGAGTCACTGGTCTGGTTGCTTGTTGGAATGGCGCTTTATAATGACAAATCGATAGCCAATATCGTGAATCAGCTCGATATTGTTGACCGTGAAGGTAAGCCTTTCGTTGCGCCAAGTGCACTCACGCAACGGCGTAAACAGCTAGGCGAACAAGCGATACACGATGTCTTTCAACTCATGTCAAAGCGCTGGTGCCAACAAGCCAACTTCGCTCACTGGAATGGTTTAACATTACTCGGTGTTGATGGTGTCACTTGGCGTACTGATGATTCTAAAGAGAACAGCGATGCATTTTCTCGACCTAAAGGCACACAATACCCACAAGTGCGCATGGTGTGTCAGATGGAGTTAAGCACACATCTCATCACCGCCAGTGCTTTCGACGACTACAACGTCAACGAAATGGTGTTAGCCGAAAAGCTGATTAAAGATACGCCAGACCATAGCCTAACGATGTTCGACCGTGGCTTTTATTCGATGGGGTTACTGCATGCTTGGCAGAGTGCAGGTACAGAGCGCCACTGGCTTCTGCCATTAAAGAAAAACACTCAATATACCGTGCAGAGAAGCTTTGGGCGTAACGATAAACTTGTCACCCTTACTAGTAATCCTAGAGCGCGTAAGTTATGGCCAGAACTATCCGAAACGATGACTGCTCGTCTCGTGACCCGCAAAATCAATGGCAAGACATTTGAGGTACTCACCTCCATGATTGACCCGATGCGCTTTCCAGCAGCAGATATTGGTTCATTGTATGGACACCGTTGGGAAATCGAACTGGGATACCGAGAGCAAAAACAGTTTATGTTGGGAAGGCGTTTGACACTCAGAAGCCGTAAACCGGAGCTGGTGCGCCAAGAGCTATGGGGCATTTTGCTGAGCTATAATTTGATACGGTATCAAATGGTTGAAATGTGCTTTGTGTTGAAAGGGAGCTACTTACCTTACCAGCTGAGTTTCAATGGCGCGTTAGCGCATGTCATGAGGTTATTGGTAGGACTGCCTTATTCCAGCCCAGGGGCAATTCCTCGGCAGCTCAAGCATTTTTATGGGATGGCAGAAAGCCTCATTCTTCCGCCAAGGCGAGAACGAACCTTTCCAAGATGCGTAAAGCCCAGACTGCAGCGATACGCTAGAAACAAAAATGCCGTTCACCTTAAGTGAACGGCATTGAAGCCGAAGCTTGCTTAAATTAGTTCTGGAAAAGGATTAAGCGCCAAGATAGGCTTTACGCACATCCTCGTTCACCAGCAAGTTATCACCTGTGTCTTCAAGAACAATCCTGCCATTTTCCAGAACATAACCGCGGTCGGCTAAGCGTAACGCTTGGTTAGCATTCTGTTCTACTAAAAACACCGTCATTCCACGTTGGCGCAACTGCTCCACAATATCAAAAATCTGCTGAATGATAATTGGCGCTAAACCAAGCGAAGGCTCATCTAATAGCAGCAAACGAGGGTTGCTCATTAAGGCGCGGCCAATGGCTAACATTTGTTGCTCACCACCAGACATAGTACCCGCACGCTGACTCACCCGTTCTAACAAACGCGGGAACAAGCTATATACTTCTTCAATACGCTCTGCAGTTTCTTGCTTAGTGGCAAAAAACGCGCCCATGTGCAGGTTTTCTTCAACGGTTAAACGCGAGAAAATTCGGCGGCCCTCTGGTACCACAGCAATGTCGCCACGCATAATGTCGTGAGTTTGGCTATTGGTAATGTCTTTACCGTCAAACAAAACTTGGCCACTGCTGGCTCGCGGGTCGCCACACAAAGTCATTAGCAAAGTGGTTTTACCGGCGCCATTGGCACCAATTAAACTGACAATCTCGCCTTGGTTCACTTTTACACTTACATCGTGCAGAGCTTGAATTGGGCCGTAGTGGGTTGAAACATTTTTTAACTCTAACATTGTTATTTTCTACCTCAGCCTAAAACTCGCCCAAGTAGGCTTTAATCACCTCGGGGTTATTGCGAATTTCTTCTGGCGTACCGTTGGCTAAAGGACAGCCTTGGTTAACCACGTAAATACGATCTGATATGCCCATCACCAACTTCATATCGTGCTCAATCAGCAATACCGATACATTTTCCTTGTCACGCAAGTCCATAATCAAGCGATCTAGATCGTCGGTTTCCTTAGGGTTTAAACCAGCGGCAGGCTCATCAAGCATCAAAATTTCTGGACGTGTTACCATGCAACGAGCAATCTCTAAGCGGCGCTGCTGACCATAAGCCAAATTACCCGCTTTGCGATTGGCAAACTCTTTTAGATCAACCTTATCAAGCCAATATTCAGCAAAGGCTAAGGCATCCGCCTCACTCTTTTTAAAACTTGGCGTTTTTAATAAGCCTGCTAAGAAGTTGGTATTTAAATGGCGGTGCTGTGCTACCAATAAGTTTTCAACCACACTCATATCTTTAAACAAACGAACATGCTGGAAGGTACGCACTATGCCTTTACGGGCAATTTGGTGCCCCGCTAAACCTTGCAGTGCTTCACCGCGATAAAGTATTTGTCCAGCCGTGGGTTGGTAGAAACCGGTTAAACAGTTAAATACTGTGGTTTTACCCGCCCCATTTGGGCCAATTACCGACACCACTTCTTTCTCGTTTAACTTAAGGGCAACATTGTTTACCGCCAATAAGCCACCAAAACGCATGGTAAGGCCGTTTACATCTAATAAAGCACTCATGCCTTGGCCTCCTCTTTTAACTCAATATGAGGACGAGACATTGGCAATAAGCCCTGTGGTCGCCAAACCATCATAAATACCATCATCAAACCAAACATCAACATGCGATATTCATTAAATTCGCGCGCCATCTCTGGCAATACCGTCATAATAATTGCCGCCAAAACAACACCAATTTGCGAGCCCATGCCGCCCAGTACCACAATCGCCAAAATAATTGCCGATTCAATAAAGGTGAAAGATTCGGGGCTAATAAAGCCCTGACGTGCAGCAAAAAAGCTACCGGCAAAACCCGCAAACGCAGCACCAATAGTAAAGGCACTCAACTTAACTACAGTAGGGTTTAAGCCTAATGAGCGACAGGCAATTTCGTCCTCACGCAGTGCTTCCCATGCGCGGCCAATTGGCATTCTTAATAAACGGTTAATCACAATTACCGTTAGCACCACCAATAACAAGGCCATTAGATACAAGAAAATCACTTTGTATTGCGAGTTGTAGCTAATACCAAAAAAGTTGTGGAAGGTATCAAAACCCTCGCCTTTCAGGCGGCGGTTAAACTCCAAACCAAACAAGGTAGGCTTAGGAATACCACTGATCCCGTTTGGGCCACCGGTAAGGTGAGTTAAGTTATTCAGCAGTAGGCGAATAATTTCACCAAAACCTAGCGTTACAATAGCTAAGTAATCACCCCGTAGGCGCAATACTGGGAACCCCAATAAAAAGCCAAACAAGGCCGCCATAGCACCAGCAATAGGCAAACAAACCCAAAAACCAAAGCCATCGGCACTTAGCAGCGCATAAGTGTATGCACCTACCGCATAAAAGCCTACATAACCTAAATCCAGTAAGCCGGCTAAGCCAACCACCACATTTAGGCCCAAGCCTAGCATCACGTAAATAAGCGTGAGTGTGGCCAAATCCACCGAGCCGCGGCTTACCATAAAGGGCCAAATAATTGCGCCAGCCAAGGCAAAGGACACCAGCAAGCGATAAGCCTTTGGGTTTTGCTCAGGACTAGGAAGTTTAAAGTTAAAACCCTTGCTTGGGGCTTTTCCGATTTTTTTCTTAAATAACAGCGGATGAAGTAACTGGCTAACAAATACTGCCGCCATGCCAATGAATAACCATTTTAGATGAGCTTCATCGGCCAAAGCCAAGTTTAAGCCACTGCTGCTTGGCTCCATACGAATGCCCAATAGCCAGCCGGCCAACAGCATAAAAGTGATGGTAGAAATTAATGCACCAGAGAGATTGAGCTTACTCATACTTTCTCAACCTCCGGCTTACCTAACAAACCTGTAGGCATAAATAACAATACAAAACACAATAGACCAAACGACACCACGTCTTTGTATTCCGTACTAAAGTAACCTGCGGTAATTGCCTCGGTAATGCCTAACAACAAACCACCTACCACTGCGCCAGGAATAGAACCAATGCCGCCCAATACCGCTGCAGTAAAGGCTTTTAAGCCTGCCATAAAGCCAATGTAAGGGTTAATTACACCGTAATAAATACCCAATAGCACACCCGCTACTGCGGCCAATGCAGCACCAATAACAAAGGTGAGAGAGATAACTTTATTGGTATCGATACCCAACAAATTGGCCATGCCGATATCTTCAGAACAAGCGCGACAGGCACGTCCCATGCGCGAGTGAGTAATAAAGGTGGTTAGTGCAATCATAGTGACAAAGGTCACTACAAAAATAACTAACTGCATGTAGGAAATAGTTAGGTTAAAGCCGTCTTCTGGACCAAATGTCCAACCGCCAGTAATTAAACTGGGCATAGCAATGTCTCGGCTACCCTGCGACAGTCGCACCAAGTTCTGCAAGAAGATAGACATACCAATGGCCGAAATGAGCGCAATTAGGCGATTACCGCCGCGTACCGGCCGGTAAGCGACCTTTTCAATGGTCCAGCCATAGGCGCTGGTAATAATGATGCTTATTGCAAACGCACCAAATAACAAAATAGGTAAGGAATCTAGGCCCATTAAGGCCAATGCAGCTAACACAATAAACGCCACGTAACTACCGATCATATACACTTCACCATGCGCGAAGTTAATCATGCCAATAATGCCGTACACCATGGTGTAACCAATGGCGATAAGTGCGTAGGTGCTACCAATGGTTAAACCATTAACTAGCTGCTGAAAGAAATAGAAAAATTGCTCAGACATAACTGCCCCAATCTAGTGGCCAACGCCACCTATACCGGCAAGTAAGTGTATTCAGTGTTGCGGCCCAAACCGCTGATAACCTTGTTACCCAGCTGACTTATCTTGTTTGGTATATTTAGTGTCTTAAAAACAGAAACACCGACTAACTTATCGCTAGCCGGTGTGGTATTACGCGCTTACTTAGCTGCTGAAGAAGAACCGTCAGCGTGCCAAGTGAATACACCAAAGTCGAAGCCTTTAAGATCGCCTTTAGCGTCCCATTGTAGGGGGCCCATAACCGTTTCAACGGTGTTATTACGTAGGAATTCGGCTACAGCTTCTGGATCATCACCCGCGGCATTTACGCCAGCAACAATACTTTGCATGGCAGCAAAGGCCGTCCATACGAATGGACCAGTAGGATCGTCGCCATTTTTAACTAGAGCATCTACCACTGGTTTATTGGCAGGATCTAAGTCGTATTTCTTAGGAAGCGTAACCAATAAACCTTCTGAAGCTGCACCAGCAATCGCAGAAATGTCTTTATTACCTACACCTTCAGGCCCCATGAAGGTTGCTTCTAGCCCCTTTTCAGCAGACTGACGCAAAATCGCGCCTAGCTCAGGGTGGTAACCACCGTAGTAAACAAAATCAACCTTCTCTTTATTCAGCTTAGAAATAAGCGCAGAAAAATCTTTATCGCCAGCTGTTACACCTTCAAAAGCCACCACTTTAGTGCCAGCAGCTTCTAGCTCATTTTTCACAGAAGTAGCAATACCTTCTCCATATTGTTGCTTATCGTGGATAACCGCTACGCGCTGCGGCTTAACCTTTTCGATAATGTAACGAGCAGCCGTTGGACCTTGGTCGCTGTCTAAACCAATAGTACGAAAAACAAGTTGGTAATCACGAGTGGTGATATCTGGATTAGTAGAAGCTGGTGTGATCATCAATACACCTTCATCTTCATATACGTCTGACGCAGGCTGAGTTGCACCTGAACAAAGGTGACCAATTACGTATTTAACACCATCGTTAATGATTTTGTTAGCTACGGCCACGGCCTGTTTTGGCTCACAAGCATCATCGTAAACTACTGCTTCAATTTGCTTGCCAGACAGTGCGCCAGCTTGGTTAAGCAGCTCTACCGCAATACCACCACCGGCAAATTGCATGTCACCGTATTGCGCCACTGGACCAGTTACTGGACCAGCAATTGCCACTTTAATTGTGTCTGCTGCTTGTGCGAAAGTAGCAGCGCCGAATAGAGCTAGCGAAACTGCTAGCCCTGAAGCTGATTTTGTCCATTTAGTCATTGATAACTCCATGTTAGCTTTTTGTTATATTGAGTGTGTTTGCAGAAGTGCCGCATTAAACCATAATGCAGATTTCACCCCAGTGGCTGTTGTTTTACCCTAAGTTTGTGGTGTTTCACAAGTCAGCTTTACGCTGCCGACTCTGTCACATAGTGATTTAACAACTTATTTGCCTATACAAAAAACAATACACCGATCACATGCAGTAAAAAATCTCGCCCAACCAAACTATTGAACTACAAACAGATCTAATTTCAAAATTTAAACCTTATTTATCTCAAATATGCTACTGCTCTGCTGAATTACTAAATTTTGATAAGGTTAAATTAAATTTTACAGGATAAAAATAAAGCCATTTGGCCTAAAGCCATAAGAATAGGCTGGTATCACCAGTAACTTTTTGATGTTTTACGCTCAAACAAAGAATAAATATGCAAGGATTAATAGACAAATATCAACGTTAGCAGAAACAGCACAGCTGCTGTTTCTGCTATCTTGATTATGCTTCTAAATCTACCGGGCTAGAATTTAAATGAAGAGTACGAGTAGGGAAGGCAAACTCGGCACCGTTAGCTTCCACAATCTCTACGATCTTATTCAACACATCTTGCTTCACTTCGTGATATTTCACCCAGTTGGTGGTTTTAGTAAAGGTGTAGATAAAGAAGTCCAGTGACGAAGCATTAAAGCTGTCAAAATTTACCATCAAGGTTTGGCTAGTATCTATCTCGGGATGGTTACGTAACATTTGCTCTACTTCAGCCACTACCTTACTCATCTTGCTCGCGTCATCATAACGAATACCAATGGTTTCTTTGATTCGCCGATGGCTCATTCGACTGGGGTTTTCCACGGCAATGCTAGAAAATATAGAGTTAGGCACGTACAAAGGCCGTTTGTCGAAGGTGCGAATTTTAGTCACTCGCCAGCCTATGTTTTCAACCGTGCCTTCTATACTGCGATCGGGCGAGCGGATCCAATCCCCCACTTTAAAAGGTTTATCAAAGTAGACCAACAGCGCACCAAAAAAGTTAGCCAATAGGTCTTTGGCGGCCATACCAACAATTAATCCGCCCATACCGCCAAAGGCTAATACACCAGAAATACTAAAGCCTAAAGTTTGAAACACCGCTAATAAAAACAAAATGATTACAGCTGCACGGCATAACTTTGCCAATGCCTGCACGGTGGTTTTATCTTTACCCACCACTATCAACTGCTCTTCGGCTCTGCGCACAAAGCGCATGGCCGCCCAAGCCACCATAAACACCACTAGCACTTGGCGAATAATGGGAATGTAAGGCTTAAAGTCTGACTCCAAGGCATTAGCAAAGGCCACCGCCACTAATGACAAACCCACTACCGCAATCATCCAGTTAATCGGTTTCCAAAGTGAAAACCAAATAGCGTCGTCCCATACGGTTTTGGTTTTCTCGGTTAGGCGGCTCATGCGTGAGGCTAAAATACGCCAAACCAAAAAGGCCACCAGGGTGATGCTTAACACCACAAATACATCAAATAACCAATTAGACGTGGCTAACTGAGCTTGCTCCTGCTCTAACCACTGGGCAAATTCTTCAAACATTAATCCATCTCTTTACTTGATAACTCTATAAGTACTCGCTTTTGAAAAAAGTCTATACGAGACTTAATAAACAAAACGCGGCCTTAGCCGCGTTTTAACTGATCTTTTACCTGCAAGATTAGGCGGCAATTCCAGAATGACGCAACAAAGCATCAACTTTCGGCTCGCGCCCCCTAAAAGCTTTAAACAGCTCCATAGGTTCTTGCGAGCCACCTTTCTCAAGAATATTGCTCAAGAAATGCGCGCCAGTTTCAGGGTTGAAAATACCTTCATCCTCAAATTTAGAGAAGGCATCAGCCGACAATACTTCAGCCCATTTGTAGCTGTAGTAACCCGCACTGTAACCACCAGCAAAAATATGGCTAAAGCTATTCTGAAAGCGGTTAAAGCTAGGAGGCTTAATTACCGATACCTGTGCACGCACTTCGTTTAATAGATCTAATACACTGCGGCCATTGGCTGGCTCGTGGTGTAAGCGGAAGTCAAATAACGAAAACTCTAATTGGCGCACCATGGTCATCGCCGATTGGAAGTTGCGAGCCGCTAACATTTTATCTAACAAGGCTTGTGGCAGTGGCTCACCCGTTTCGTAATGGCCAGAAATAAAGGCCAAAGCATCACTTTGCCAACACCAGTTTTCTAAAAACTGGCTAGGTAGCTCTACAGCATCCCAAGCCACACCGTTAATACCAGAAACCGCTGCTTCATCCACCTTAGTCAACATATGGTGAATACCGTGACCAAACTCGTGGAACAAGGTAATCACTTCATCGTGAGTGAATAGCGCTGGTTTATCACCTATCGGTTTATTGAAGTTACAGGTTAAGTAAGCAACGGGTTTAATCAGTTCACCCTTGGCGTCGACACGACGGTCGATACAACCATCCATCCAAGCGCCGCCACGTTTATGTTCGCGGGCATATAAATCTAGATAGAACGAGCCGCGCAACTCTCCACTTTGATCGCTAATTTCAAAAAAGCGTACGTCAGAATGCCAAGTATCTACGTTTTGCTTCTCGCTTACCTCGACCTTAAATAGGCGTTTAACCACTTCGAACAAACCGCCAAGTACCTTGTCTTCTGGGAAGTAAGGGCGTAACTGTTCATCAGAAATAGCGTAAGTATGTTGTTTTAGTTTCTCAGAGTAATAAGCCATATCCCAAGCAGCTAAGTCAGATACATTATGCTGCTCTTTGGCAAAGGCTTCTAGCTCGGCTAACTCGCGCTCAGCTTGCGGTTTAGAACGCGCAGCAAGGTCATTCAAAAAGCCTAATACTTGAGAGGGTGACTCAGCCATTTTAGTGGCTAACGATTTATCAGCGTAACTATCAAAACCCAGCAGTTTTGCTAGCTCGCTACGCAGCTCTAGTTCTTCATCAATAATCGCGGTGTTATCGAATTTTTCTTCGGTACTTGCTTGCTCCGAGGCGCGGGTGCTAAAAGCGCGGTACATTTCTTCACGCAGCTCACGGCTGTCGGCATAGGTCATCACCGGCAAGTAACTTGGAAACTCTAAGGTTAGTAAGTAGCCATCAAGTTCTTTGGCTTCTGCGGCTTGTTTAGCGGCAGCTAAAGCAGACTCTGGCAGACCGGCGAGGTCATTTACATCGCTAATCTGTTTTTGCCAAGCTAAAGTGGCATCTAATACATTGTTAGAAAATTGCGAAGACAGTTCAGACAAGCGCTTCACAATCTCACCATAACGGCTTTGCTGCTCGGCTTCTAAGCCAATGCCCGACAATTCAAAGTCACGCAGCGCGTCACTAATCGATTTTTGTTGGGCTAGATTATAACTGGCAAATGCATCGCTATCGGCGAGTTGTTTGTAGGCTTGATACAAACCTTTATGTTGGCCTACAAAGGTGCTGTATTCAGACAATAGCGGTAAACACGCTTCATAAGCTTCGCGCAACTCTGGGCTATTTACCACCGAGTTACAGTGGCTCACTGGTGACCACAAACGGCTTAAACGGTCATTCACTTCATCCAAAGGCAAGATAAAGTTTTGCCAAGTTGGAGTCTCGTGCTGAAGCACCTCATCAATGGTGGTGCGGCATTCCTCAATCACTTGCTCTACTGCAGGCTGCACATGTTCAGGTTTAATTTTGCTAAACGGAGGTAATCCAGGTAAATCAAGTAAAGGGTTACTCATAGGGGATCCTTAAAGATTGAGAAATGCTTGGGTCTGTTGACCTTTCGCGGTTAAATTTTGTTCGAGATAAAATCGTTTTAGGCGCGACAAGAAGTGTGTAGCTTAGTTATTCTAAGCAAATCCGCCTTAACAAAGCATAAAACGATTTTAGCCGAACCCTTCGGGCAGCGTTTGTGGTTCATTTCTACTGCGTTATCGGCTTCTCCTGTAGGCTAGCTACACTTCAAAGCCTCTGCCTTGTATAAATAATCCACGAACAGCTGCAAAAATCAGCTCGAAAGATCAACAGACCCTAGCTATGAATAGCTTAATCTGGGGCTAAAAATTTGTAAATCAACCCACGTTTAGTGATTTCGACAGTTTACATAGCTTTGAATTAGACTATGATTTCCTTAGGGATTATTTTGGTTCTAGGTTTATCAATAACCTAGGCCAACAGGACTCATCGATTAATGGACAATAATAACAATACCCCAAAAGTTGAAAACTCAGGGCTGTGGCATAAACTGGCCTTAAACAAAGGCACTAACAGCCTGTCTTTGCGGATGCTGTCCTACATTCTTATCTGTTCTACCCTGCTTGCTCTTATCATCACTCTTATCCAACTTCGCTACGACTACAAACAAGACGTTCAAGTTATCGAAGAAAGCATTGATCAAATTGAAGTCAGTTTTTTGCAACCCATCGCAGCCAGTTTGTGGAACTTAGATGAAGAGCAAGTTGAGGTGCAAATTGAGGGCATTATGAATTTGCCCAATATGCAATATGTGTTGGTAAAAGAAATCCTGGGTTCTTCTGAGGTACCTTTGCTGGCGCGAGGTCGCTCTGCTGACCGCTACGACTTATCCCAAGAATTTGAGCTGATTTACCAGGGTGAAATGGTTGGAAAACTGTTTGTAGCCGCTTCGCTTGAGCAGGTTTACGAGCGCTTGTGGCAAAAAGCCATGCTGATATTGATCAGTCAAACGGTAAAAACCCTAGTGGTATCCATTGGCATTTTGTTCATTATTTATTACGTAATTGTGCGCCACTTAAATACTATTGTGGAGTATACCCGAAACTTAGATTTAGATAATTTAGGCGCGCCGCTAAAAATTGATACCGACAATAAAATACGCAACGATGAACTGGGAGAACTGGTTAATACCCTTAACCAAATGACTCAAAAAATCGATCATGAATTTGCTCAAAAACTCAAAGCTACCGAACAATTGGCTCACGAGCGTGACTTTTCAGCCACGGTAATTAACGCCAGTAACGCAGTTATTGTGACCCTAGATAACCAACTAAATGTGCTCACTGCCAACCCAGCAGGCGTGATGCTCACAGGCTTCCATCAAGAAGAATTAGAAGGACAAAACTGGCTTAGCGTATTTATTGATAATGACATGCGTGAAAAAATCGAAACCGATCTACGTCAATTGCGGGTTATTCAAGATCAAGAGTTAACTCTAACGGATCAAGCTAACAATCAATATACCCTGTTATGGACCTTTGTGCCGTTTTACGAAGGAAATCACGTATCACGCATGATCGCCTTTGGTTACGACGTAACTCCACTCAAGCGAGTAGAGAAAGAAATTAAAGAGCTCAACGACGAGCTTGAACAAAAAGTGCAATCTCGTACCGAGCGACTAGAAGAAAGCAACCTGCAACTTGCCAGTGCCTTCGACAAGCTTAAAAACGCTCAGCAGTCATTAGTGGAAGCAGAAAAAATGGCATCGCTGGGAGGCTTAGTTGCTGGTGTGGCGCATGAAATTAATACCCCAATAGGTATAAGCGTGACCGCTGCATCTTATCTACAAGAGCAAGGCAATCAGCTAAAGAAAAACATAGAAAGCGGTAAGCTTAGCCGCAAGTTTATGGAAGAATTGATTCAAAACCTCAACCAATCTACTGAATTACTGCTAAACAATTTACGCCGAGCATCCGACCTCATCAGCAGCTTCAAACAGGTGGCAGTGGACCAAAGCTCAGAGGCATGTTACACCTTTAATCTTAAAGAAAATGTTAACCAAGTTATTACTTCTTTGGGCCATAAGATCAGACGTTCTGGCTGCGAAATTGTGGTCGACTGTGATGACGACATCGAGCTCTATAGTTTCCCGGGCAGCTTTACTCAAATCTATTCCAACCTTATTTTAAACTCGGTAAAACATGGCTTTGATAGCTGGGAAGGCGAAAAACGTATCGATATTTCGATCCACCGAGAAGACGACCAGCTACACATTGACTATCGCGACTCTGGCCGTGGCGTTGATAGCAATATTGCCCACCGCATTTTTGACCCCTTCGTTACCTCAAAACGTGGCCAAGGCGGCAGCGGCTTAGGTACGCATATCGTATACAACTTAGTGGTTCAATTGCTTAAAGGACACATCGCTTTTGATAGCAAACCCAACGAAGGCGTGCACTTTTCTATCCGTTTGCCTTACCAAGCGCAAAAAGCTGATTAACATCGGTCTTTAGTACAGGCTATACTGCTGCAAGTTTTCGGCCCAATTCGGAGTACCTTAATGAGAGAATTCGACTACCTATGCATTGGTGCAGGCAGCGGCGGCATCGCCTCGGCAAACCGTGCCTCTATGTACGGACAAAAAGTTGCCTTAGTTGAAGCCCGCCATGTTGGCGGCACCTGTGTAAATGTGGGTTGTGTACCCAAAAAAGCCATGTGGTTTGGCGCTCAAGTTGCAGAAGCTATTCACCGCTATGCTCCAGACTATGGCTTTGATGTTCAGGTAAATAAGTTCGATTGGTCTACGCTAGTGGCAAGCCGCGAAGCCTACATTAAACGAATCCATGGCTCTTATGACCGCGTGTTAGGCAATAATGGCGTGACCGTTATCAACGGCTTTGCCAAGTTTGTCGATGCTAATACTGTTGAAGTAAACGGCGAACAAATCCGCGCAAAACACATTCTTATTGCTACCGGTGGCCGCCCGACGATTCCTAATATTCCCGGCGCAGAGCTGGGCATTGATTCCGATGGTTTCTTTGCTCTTACCGAGCAACCCAAGCGAGTATTGGTACTAGGAGCTGGTTATATCGCGGTTGAGCTCGCTGGCGTATTGCACTCGCTAGGTAGCGAAACTCACTTAGCCGTTCGCAAGCATGCTCCGCTGCGTAACTTTGACCCGATGCTAAGCGAAACCTTAGTGGAGATAATGGCCGAAGACGGGCCAACATTACATACCAACAGCACTCCTAAAGCCATTGAAAAACAGGCTGATGGGAGCCTAGTTGTAAGCTTTGAAAATGGTAATAGCTTGCAAGTAGATAGCGTAATTTGGGCAATTGGCCGCGAACCAGCCAACGACAAGATCAACCTTGAAGGCATTGGTGTTGAGACCGATGACTACGGTTACATTAAGGTTGATGAGTACTCAAATACCAACGTTGCTGGGGTTTATGCTGTAGGCGATAATATTGGCAAAGTTGAGTTAACGCCGGTTGCTGTAAAAGCCGGCCGGTTATTATCAGAGCGCCTATTTAACGGACAAACTAACGCAAAAATGGATTATGACTTAATCCCTACTGTAGTATTTAGCCACCCAGCCATCGGTACCATTGGCTTAACAGAACCAGAAGCAATGGCTAAATACGGTGAAAATAACATTAAGGTGTACAACTCTAGCTTTGGCGCCATGTACACTGCAGTTACGCAGCACCGCCAAGTAACCAAGATGAAACTCATCTGTGCAGGCGATGAGCAAAAAGTGGTTGGCTTGCACGGCATTGGTTTAGGCATGGACGAGATTCTGCAAGGGTTCGGTGTAGCCATGAAAATGGGCGCAACCAAAGCAGACTTTGATGCTTGTGTAGCTATTCACCCGACCAGTGCAGAGGAATTTGTTACTCTGCGTTAGCAGCCTCTATAAAGCTAAGCATAAAAATGCTTAGCTTTAGTTTTTATTGGCTTCCCCTACTCTCTTTAGCTCCTTGCCTTACCTTGCATTTCGCTCACTTATCCAGCAGTATTAATAACAAAGTCATCTCTCATAACAATCAACCAGCTACGCTAAATAAATGGCCGAGTTAGTTGTAAGGTTTTAAATATATGGATACCGTGTACTCGGTTGGAGAATTGGAGTCTTTTCTGGTTGCCCTTACTGTATTGTTTATCGGGCGTATCATTTGTCACTATGTTGCTGTACTAAAAAAGTACAATATTCCAGAACCCATTGTAGGCGGTTTGGTTGTAGCCATTGTTATTACAGTGCTAAAGATGCAAGGAGTTGAACTCCAGTTTTCTCTTCCTCTACAAAACACCCTCATGCTGATGTTCTTTAGTACCATTGGGTTGGCCGCCAATTATAAGCTCTTAGTTAAAGGTGGTAGAAAAGTCTTTATATTTCTTATAGTTGCTTCTATCTATATCGTTCTACAAAATGGTTTAGGAGTGGCGCTAGCCAGTTTGCTAGGCTTAGAGCCTATGATGGGCTTGTTTGCGGGTTCAATCACCCTCTCTGGAGGCCATGGGACGGGCGCTGCATGGTCACAAATTTTTGCCGAAGAATATGGCATCCAAACCTTGGAATTTGCCATGGCAGCCGCCACTTTTGGGCTGGTAATGGGAGGTATAATTGGCGGACCAGTTGGGCAACGCCTGATCAACAAAAATAATTTAGAATCGCCTTTTTCTAAAGGCAAAAACCACCATAGAACTCACCCCGATCTAGTCACTTATAGCCGAAAGGAAGAGGATTTAGTTACCCCGACATCGGTGATTGAAGTACTGTTTATATTACTGATTTGCGTGGTGATGGCCAAGATTGCTAAAGGCCTAGAAACCGAACTCGCGCTGTCTTGGCTAAAAATGCCTGATTTTGTATACGCACTATTTTTTGGGGTGGTAATCGCCAATGCAAGTGAATTTAGTGGGCGCTATGAGATTAACCATGAATGTGTAGATTTGCTCGGCACACTCTCTTTATCATTATTCTTGTCCATGGCCTTGATGAGTTTAAGATTATGGGAAATTTTTGACTTAGCCCTACCACTGCTAATTATCTTGCTTTGCCAAACCATTATGATTGCTTTGTTTGCCAGTTATGTTAGCTATCGCTTTATGGGCGGTGGTTACGATTCCGCTGTCATAGCAGGTGGTCACTGCGGCTTCGGCTTAGGGGCAACGCCTACTGCAGTAATGAATATGAGCGCTCTAGTGTCTCGAAATGGGCCTTCGCCACCGGCGTTTATGGTAGTGCCTATAGTCGGCGCTTTCTTCATAGATATCGTGAACCTGATCGTGCTACAAACTTATATTAGCTTTCTTAGCTAAGAGATTAGCCAAACAGGCAATAAAAAGGAGCTCGATTGAGCTCCTTTTTTGCTTGATGTTTATTAGCTTGTTTTACGTCTAATCCACGCTAAACCCGCTAATGACAACAACATAATAAGCAAGGTTTGCGGCTCAGCAACCGTCGCGTTAATCACCTGCATGGAAGTGCGCGCTAGCACCTCATCTTGCGGCCCAAAAGCAGTTAGTACAAAATCATAAATCCCTACTTCAGTTGAGATGAAATCGCCCGTGGCGAACTCCATATTCCATGAGTTTTGCGCCAAGTTATACACGCTGAGCAAACTAGCGTAATTAGTTGAGTCTACCAAACCTCCACCATTGCCAGTGCTGTTATCGCCTAAAGCGTTGTCAGAGTTCGGTACATTGACCGGATCGAAACCAATAAAGTTAGTGGCCGCGCTAGGGTCAAAATCAATTTCTAACAAATATGAAAGGCTATCTAAGGTGCCACCGCTACCGTCAAAGTTGCTGTTTATCGACCATTCAAAGTTCCAAATGGCAGTAGCCAGAGAACCCGGCGCAAAACCAAAGCCCGTAGGCGGTGCAATGTTGTCGAATTGGTAAGTACCATCACCGTTGCTATTAAAGATATTTTGCGGGTTATTAAACTCGTCAAAACGTAGCTTTGCTCTTAAGCCCAGCTCGATGCCATTTTGTCTATCAACGGTAAAAGCACCGTTGGCATTACCACTTCCAAATATCACATCGTTAGTTACATTTTGGTCATACATCACTGTAGCTGTAGCCGTTTGCGTTAAAAGCAAAAGACCGAAGCCAATACTAACCATGCTTGCTTTTATTATTCTCATTTAGCACTCCATGCGGTTTGTTAGATGTTCTATTACATGAGCTTTGCATGCATAAATTGCTCCCACGAAAGGAACTGCATACTTTTCATGAGGTTAGATTTAGCGCCATTATTTATTTACAAATCAAACAGTTATATTTGTATAGATATTTGACAAACATTAGATAGATGCATAGTGAGCTTGTTCACAATTTGATGGCCTATCAATGAACAAAGCCGAGAAAAGATGATTGGTATGATGAATTATCGCAAGTTAACAGTGTAAAAAAAGCCGACAAGCACCCAGCTACTAACCGGGTACTCATAGTTTATCTAAAGCTTGGCTAGGGTTTGTTTTATTGGGAACAATACGTCACAGCCTAGTTGCATAGCACGCTCTGGCGACCAGCCAAAGGCTTCTTCGGGCATGTCGGCATTATCTTTAAAGGGCATTTCGATGGTGTAAGACAGGGTTTTAAACTGTTCGCCTAACCAGGCCGCAGCAATGGTTAAGTTAGCTTGTCCTGGCTCGTCTTTGGCGTAACCATAGGTATCTTGAAAATCAGGAGATATTGCCATAAACGCCTCTTTAAAGGTGTCTTCGAGCAGTTTATGGCGCTCGTTGTAAGAAGGAATACCTTCACATCCCGCTACAAAGTTATAGGGTAAATCTTCATCGCCATGAATATCTAAAAACAAGTCACCACCTAGCTCTAGCATCTTCTCTCTTACTAGAAACACTTCGGGACTGCGTTCCATTGTAGGATTCTGCCATTCTCGGTTTAGGTTAGTGCCGACAGCGTTAGTTCTTAAATGTCCACGAACCGAACCATCTGGGTTCATATTCGGCACCACATAAAACACGGTGTCTTCTAACAGCTTTATTGCTAGGGGATTGTCTTGGTCCAGCAAGTTGCCTAACAAGCCTTCAACAAACCATTCGGCCATCGTTTCACCCGGATGTTGGCGAGCCATAACCCAAACTTTATATTTGGCGCTCTCGGCATCGCCAACAGTAAGCAAACTCATATCTCGACCATCTATGGTTTGGCCTAGGGTATTTAGATTTACCCGATAATCCTGCTGCATGGTATGCAGTAAATCCTGATGACGCTCGTAGCTATAGGGCGCGAAGTAAGCAAAATAAACACTAGGCTGCTCAAGGAGCAAAGAGAAATGCAACTGCTCGCCGTCAAAGTCGGTATCAATTCTAAACCACTCTTCTCGGTCGTAAGAGGCGACAACTTGATAACCTTGCCAGCCTTTTGCATAGGCCGATTTGCCCGCATTAATCAGAGAAAAACGATATTGTTGCTCCAAAGGCCCTTCAAAACGAAAGTGAAACCATTGGAAAAATTCCGATTGATTGTCGTGTTTTATCTCTAGTTTAATATTTAGAGGATCATTGAGTTCTACAACACGAATATTGCCACTATCAAATTTATCGCTGATATACATACTTGCCCTCACAGCAAAGTTAATCGATTAGCTGGCAGTATAGCGCTAAATAGCCGTAAAAAAGGAACTTTACGCTCCTTTAGTTAAGCAGGCAGATAAGGCCTATTCATCCTTTAGTTCAACAATTCTGAAGTAACGAACATCTAAGCTTTTATCCAAGTTAATGGTGTTTTCTAAGGTTAATGATTCATCTTGTTTAGGTGGGGTTTCACCAAAATCAATAATTTGTTGAAACACTTGCTCGCCAGTTTGGTCAATCAGAACTAGCGCTAATTGATGTTCTACCGGACCTTTCGCCAATAACTGGTAACTAATGGCGACTTTTTTCCCCGTATCGTCTGAAGCTTCAAAAAAAGCAGAACGAATGTTGCTCTGGTCTGTTGCGATAAGTGTATTAAAGGCGAAAATACGCAGCTCTGGATGATTTTCTTTATTCAGTTCAAAATTGTTTCGGCGCTCGCTAAGCAAGGCTGCTTTTAACTGACGATTTTGATCCTCAATAATCTTTAGTTCAACCAAGCTATCGTCATAATCATTTTTCACTTCGTTGTAAGTAGGTAGTACTGCTATTAAAGAGAATACCGCGCTAAAACTCACAATACCTAAACCAAGGCTAATCCAGCGATAGCGGCGCAGGTGTTTGTAGCCTTTTTTATAATATTTATGCCGTGCTTTATGATGCTCATAGCGCGCTTGTAAGCTGATGCCGGAACGATGATTGGCAGATGTTTGCTGTTCCACCGGCTGCTGAGGTTCCAAATCAATATCACTAGGTAGTTCACTGCTAGACATTATCTCTTCCCTAAGATTGTCCTTTTACACTGCTAGCGATAACAAACCAGCAGTTGAATTAATCGATGCTAAAACCATAGCAGCTAGTTGCAAAGAATACTGAAAGATTTTTCTATCTGCTTAATAAATGTACTTAAATTAAGCTATCTGAACTAATTGTTAGATCACAAAGCACTACACTTTAACGATTTAGCAAGTACAATGAGCGCCAATTACGCAGTTGAGGTGGGATAAAATGGCTATTCAATGGTATCCAGGGCACATGCACAAGGCCCAAAAACAAATTAAAGAAGTGATGCCTAAAATCGATCTAATCATCGAAGTATTGGATGCGCGTATTCCCTACAGCAGTGAAAATCCAATGGTTGCTAGCCTGCGTGGCGACAAACCTTGTATCAAGGTATTAAATAAAAGCGACTTAGCCGACCCCAAAACAACTGCCCTTTGGCAAGAATACTTTGAACAAGAGCAAGGAGTAAAAGCGATCCCTCTATGCACCATTCAAGGTAATCAAACCCAAGACTTACTTAAGCTGTGCCGAAGCATGTTGCCTAACAAAGGCGGCGTAGATAAACCTATTCACACCATGATATGTGGTATTCCTAATGTGGGTAAGTCTACCTTAATTAATGCCTTAGCCGGCCGCCAAATAGCCAAAACTGGCAACGAGCCTGCGGTAACTAAGGCGCAACAGCGGATCCGTTTAGATGGCAATATTATCCTCTCGGATACACCTGGTATTCTGTGGCCAAAGTTCGATAACGTAGCCAGTGGTTACCGCTTAGCCGCCACCGGTGCAGTTAAAGACACCGCTATGGAATACGATGACGTTGCCGCCTTTACCTGTGAGTACTTGCTACAAGCCTACCCAGAGCAGCTTAAGGCACGTTATAAACTCGAAGAACTACCTGAATCTGAAGTTGTATTAATGGAAGAGATTGGTCGAAAACGAGGCTGTTTAGTGCGTGGCGGACAGGTCGATTATGTTAAAGCAGCCACCATTATTCTTAATGAATTACGCGATGCCACTATTGGTCGTATCACCTTAGAAACACCTGAAATGGTTGCAGTAGAGAAAGTAGAAACCGCGAAAATTGTGGCAGAAAAAGAAGAGCGTAAAAAGATGGTGGAAGAGTTACAAAAAGCTAAGAAACGCCAACGCCGCAGAAAAAACAGTTAAGCACTTAAGCGGCTATCATTTTGCAGTACAAACAAAAACACCACGCAATGCGTGGTGTTTTTTTGATTTAAGTGTTCGCTTACTCAATCATGTAAGCAATAGCTGCTTTAATTTCGTCTTCACTACAGTCGCCACAAGTACCTTTTGCTGGCATTGCGTTAAAGCCCTTCCATGCATGGTCAAACATAGTTTGATCGCCTTGGGCAATACGTGGTGCCCAAGCGGCGCTGTCGCCTTTCTTCGGAGCACCCGCAGCGCCAGTGCTGTGACAGGCAGTACAGAAAGTATTATATACCGCGTCGCCAGCACGAGGGCCGCTTGAAGCAGCAGGTGCTTTGGCAACTTCTAACTCGCCATCTAGATAAACTTCACCCACTGGCTTAATACGCTCGGCAATCGCCTCATCAGACATATCAGCCGCAAAAGCATTCGGCACAATTGTTAAGCAAATAGATAGTACCAGTGTTTTCCAGTTCAAAAGCTTCACCCTTATCTCTCCTCATCGTGCCTACTGACCGCAGTATTAGGCATCCTTGTCATTATTGGCAAAATTATACCCGCTATTACCTTGAGGTTAAACCATTGTAAAAACGAATATTAGCCAGATGTGTCCGAGTTGTTAGTTAAACCAAGTTTATAAGCCTAGCGTTCCTGTTGAGCTTTACCTCTACTAGCTAGGATTTTTTAAAATATCTTGCCATGGTAGTTGTGGGTCACCCAAAGAAATAAAATTGGGGTTCTCTAAAGACTCTCGTCGGTTATAACTTAACTCTCGTAAATGCAGATCAAGCAAGGTACCGCCGGCTTCTTGTAAAATAATTTGCGGTGCTCCGGTATCCCACTCACCAGTGGGACCAACCCTTATATAGCAATCAGCTGCACCTTCTGCCACCATGCAACTTTTTAAACTGGCACTGCCTAAGGGGTACAACTTGTAATGATAGTTACAGTTTAATATTGCCTGCAGTAAAGCTGGACGCTGAACGCGGCTCGTCGCTACTCGAATATGCTCTGGCTTATCGGGGTAATGGCGACTTTTTATTGAAGTACGTGTACCGTTTTGCTCTTTAAAAGCACCCTGACCTTTTACCGCAGCATACAAGATTTGCACAATGGGGCCATACACCACGCCAAGCACTGGTTGGTTGTTTTGGACTAAGGCAATCTCGGTAGCAAAATCGCCACTACCAGAAACAAACTCTTGAGTACCATCAAGCGGGTCAACTAACCAATAACATTGCCAAGCCTCTCTGTCCGCTAAGCTAATATCGGCTTGTTCTTCAGATAAAATCGGGATCTCTGGGGTAAGCTTGCTAAGTGCGTCCATAATGTAATGGTGCGCAGCATAATCCGCCGAGGTTACCGGCGTAGCATCATCTTTTACTTCGCTAACAAAATCACCTTCTTCATAGATTTTACGAATAATTTCGCCAGCACCACGAGCAATTTCAATCACCTCTGACAACACACTAGCAGGGTCTATCATCCTATATACTTCTCACCTTGTTCTGCTTTAACCATTTCTCAAGGAGTAACAATGACGCAACACTACGCGCTTCAGAAAAGGCTGGATTTGCGTACAAATTATCTATCTCATCAAGTGGTAGCTTTATCACTTCTAAGGGTTCTGGCTCATCGCCTTCCAACACACTGGGCAGCAAACCCTGCGCTACATACACCGACATATGACTAGAGAAATATCCCGGTGCTACCGATAATTCGGTGAGTAGTTGCAAATCTTGCGCTTTAAATCCCACTTCTTCTTGTAATTCGCGGTTAGCAGCATCAATAGCCGCTTCACCACGATCAACCAAGCCTTTAACAAAGCCTAGTTCATAGCGCTCTGTTCCGGCAGCATATTCACTAATAAGCAGCAGCTCATTTTGCTCAGTAATCGGTAATACCATTACTGCGCCCCGTCCTGAGCCGACTAAGCGTTCATAAATCCGTCGTTCACCATTGCTAAACTCGAGATGTAGTTCTTCAATTTTGAAGAAGCGACTTTCGGCAGCGATGGCGCTGTCTAATAATCGAGGCGGATGATGCTTGCTCATCTATCTTCCTGCTATCATTAACGTAATGTCATTGTTACATTGCTGTTAGAAGCACTCAAGGATTAGCGACTAAGAATGTTTGACTGGACTAAAATCGATACTGTTTTATTAGATATGGATGGCACTTTATTAGATCTGCATTACGATAATTACTTTTGGATGCATTATCTGCCCATCTCCTTCGCCCACCAAAATAACTTAAGTTTAGATGAGGCGCGTGAGCGTTTGTTCGCCGACTACGAAACCGTATCCGGCACTCTAGATTGGTATTGCTTCGATTATTGGAGCAATAAAACCAATATTGATATTCGCAACTTAAAAACAGAAGTTGAACATAAGATTCAATGGCGAGACGATGTAAAACCCTTCTTAGAAGCGCTCGCTACAGCGGGGAAGAAACGGGTATTGCTGACCAACTGTCACCCCGACGGGCTGACTACCAAAATTAAAGTAACCGGCCTAGATCAATACCTTGATACTTTGTTTAGTGCCCACCAGTTTGGTTACCCTAAAGAAGATCCCAAGCTTTGGCAGGCTTTAATAGAGCACCATCCTTTTGACCCTGAACGTACTTTGTTTATTGACGACAACGAAACCGTGCTCGATCAAGCCAACAAGTTTGGCATTAAGTATCTGTTAGGGATTAATAATCCTGATTCAAAACAGGCCAGTAAAGAATTTACCCACTACCCGTCTATAGATAACTACCATCATTTCACTAAAGAACTATTAGGCTAGCAGAACTAAGCAAACAAAAAAGCTAGCTCTAAGAGCTAGCTTTTACTTTACCGAGGCAGGCGGCCTTGTTGCTTAAAGCGATAAAAACCTTGGGGGTCGGGGCGGCCTATGTACTTAAGGTTCCCACTCATGGTGTTAGGCATTTCTGCGCCCGCTTTAATTTTACCTTCGGCCAACCAATTTGGCTGTCCAACAGAGGCTAGCAATTCCAACTCTAGCTGAGAATCGCTATGCTTGAGCTGAATAGTAGGTTGCCCTTCATTACAGCTTAGCTGTGCATTTGCGTTATCTAAGCGTAATTCGCCTAATGGGGTACCAATTAACGGACCTAGCCAAAGCAGTTGCCCGGCTAATTTCTCACACCACGGGCTGCCTTGGCTGGCTTCGGCAAGGTTTAATTGAATATCACCTTCAATAGATAAGGGCAGCGGCATTGGCACCTGTTCAACTACCCAACTGGCAGGGGCTTCTAATTGCCAATCTTTGACATACCAACCGGAAAAGCTCAAACCTACTTGCCCTTCTCCATGTAGCTCTTGACCAGTACCAAGCTGCACGTCAGCAGCAATTCGCCCCAACAATAAGGCGCTGGGTTTTAACTGCCAACTTACTTGGTTTAGGCTTAAGTTTGGCGTATCAACACTGCTCAACTTGCCATTCCATAAGCTGCCACTGGGTTGATTAAGCGCAATACCTTTTGGCAATGGTGCATAATTGAGTACTACGGCCAAGGGCGTGGTAGCTATCAAACTAACCAAATACACCAATATAAGTAATAGCGCTAAAGCGAGGTACTTCTTCATTCAGCTTTTCCTAAACGTAAACGTCGAACACCAACAATGCCCTCTGGTTTACCTTCATCTAAATCTACATTTTCAACAATAATGCCATAGCGCTGACTAAGCATTTTTAACCAAATCATCAACTGATTAAACGGCACACTTTCAATCCACACCTCTACCTCATCACCCTTAGGTTGAATGCGGCTGATCGTAATCCGCTGCTGGCGTGCTGAACTGCTAACCGCTTGGCTTACTTTTACATCGCTGTTGGTTTGCTGCGGACGTCCATTAGCAATAATTAACGATCCTTTCTCTTGAACCCACTGCAAAGTTTGCTGTTGATTCTCTAAGCGCTGTTTAGCTTGCGCATTTGCACTTGCAATAGGAGACCAAATACCCCAATACAAAACGGCTATCGCCACTAATACCGTGGCAGCCGTAACCAGGTTTTGTTCACGCTTATTTAAACTTTGCCACCACTGCTTCATGATGCGTTCCTTATGACTAACGTGCCAACCACCGCACCTGCTTTATTGCTCAAGGTACCTTGTTCACTTTCGAAAGGCTGAACCGACTGGCGAAACTGCTCAAAAGTTTGGAAATTTTTGGCTTGTGCCTGCAAACGTATTTCACCTTTTTCATGGTCATAGCGCAGGCTAATCGGGTTCAGATCTTTGTTTTTGTCAAAAGCAGTAGAGAGATGAATCATCATCATCAAGAAATCTTGCTGGGGAGCCTCGCCAATTCCGGCAAGAGCTTTGCGAAAATCACTACGGATACGACTATCACGAACGCGTGAAACTTCAGGAAATACCCTTTTGTAAACAGTTCGAATGTTTTCATCAACACGGGCAATTTGTTGTTCTGTTTTGTGGGTATCAATAAGTTGATAGGCCAAGGCCAATACAAAACACACTCCGGCGGCAATAGCCACTTTTCGCCACTGCAGCCAAAGTTGCGCAAGAGGGTTAGCCGCCGCATAGCGCCCTTGAAGCAAATTCAGCTTGGCTTTTTTCGCCCCGTCACTTAATAGCTTCATCGGCAGTTCGGGAGCCCCCGCTTGCCACTTTATTGATTCTTCATCCAACTTAGGTGCAGGGCTATAGTGTTGAATCACTAACTCAGGATACTGTTTAGCGATAAGCGGAAAAGCGGTGGGAAGCCATGTTTCATCAACACTCATTACTCGCCCATCGGCGAAACGGAATAACCATTGTTGGTTAAGCTGAATGGCTGTCGCTTGGCCTGCTTCGGCTTCAGGTAAACATAGAGCGTCAACACACCAAGTTTGGCTTGCTATGCCGGCAGTTTCAAGCATGTCTAGCCAGCTTTCCATCTGCTGATGGCTTACGCAAGCAACATCAATGCTATCTTTGCCTTTGTCTAGCAAGCAAATATGTAGATTGTCGGGGTCTTGCGCCAACTGCTCTTCGAGCATAAAAGGCGCAACCTGCTGCCATGAGCGCTGTGCCGACTTAGGCAAATCTAAGCGGTGCTGGCTAATATCACTAGCCGGAATCAATACGATAACACGGCGCTGTTCGGTCTTGTCTTGTAGCAAACCTAATTCGGCACTACTGGACAATTCACCGGCAGCAATAAGCTCCTGCTCGCTGTCAGACCAAACCATCCAGTTAATAACTTCTTTGCCGGTGCTCGGCAGGCGAATGATGAGTTGTTCGTTCACAGTTCGTCTCCGTAAGAACGTCTAATCACTTTAAGATCAGAAGTACCACTGCGCTGAATAACGCTGGTCATTTGTGCTTGTCCTTGTTCATTTTCCACTAACAGTTGAGCCTTAAAGTAGTTCGATTGCAGCGACATTGTTTGCTGTAAACCCGGTTGAGTAAGCGGGATCCCCGCTAACGCTGGATGAGTCATCATCTCATCCAAGGTACGATACCCCTCATCGGGACGGTCATTCAAGACCTGCTGTGCGCCGGTGTTATCCAAATTGGGATAAAATAGCGCTTCTAAAAGTTGCGGCTGATCGGCTGCTACCGTATTCACATTTATCGCTAAGCCAGTCTCGGGTATCGCGCAGATAAAAGGTGCAACCCGGCGATATATTCCTGCAGTAACGCCATAAACCGCTCTAAATTCACTTTTATCTACCATCGGCATATTCGCTGGCAGGTAAGAAGGGTTTAAACCTTCATATACACCGTCTTCAGCCCCTTGTGGCAAAGGAATAGTATCTGCATCAATCCAATCTCTAGTCGCATCAGTTATTTGCTCTGCGCTATAGGCATCAACACCAACCGCCACCAACAAGCCAATAAACTGATCAGCCACTTTAGGTGGTTGCCCGTCAGTTTTATTTGGTTGCCCTAACGCATTTAGATTAAAACAGGCCTGCATATCTACAATTTGGCCTTTAATCACCGAATCTTCAACCGGGAACACCATACCTTCGGTGGCCCAATATTGGCCAAGATGCACCCTATCATCATCCTCTAAATCTTGCTTTATCACTTTTAAGGCAAAAGCTTCGGCGCCCGATAGCATCCAGTTTGAGCGTAACGAATGCTGCAAGTTAGTCGCTCTAGCTAAATCTAGTTGCAAGCGCTGACTAAACTGCGCCGCCACTACCACCATTACCGCTAAAATGAGCATTACGGTAAGCAGGGCAACTCCACGTTGTTTTGTCGGTAGGCTTTCGATAGCCATTAGCTGCCCTCCGGTGGAGGCTGACTTCCCGAGTTATTGCCACCGCTATTATTACTACCGTCGCTACCACCGTTGCCGCCTTGGCTATTACTCGCATCCTCTTGAGCCTGACTGGCCACTGGCGATCTGCTACCTTCTGGGCTTAAAAACACCCTGCGTAATTCACCATAATCTTTATGTCGCAAGGTCACTTCTACCGCACGCGGTAGTTGATTGCTATCTGACACTTGCTGGCTCCAACCACTAGAACCATGAAAGCGAAAGTTGAGCTCTTCAACATCGTTAAGCAACACCATTTCGCGGGGTTCGTAACCCACAACAGCATCGGGATGGTTGTAAAAGCGTTTAATCAATTTTTCGTCTTTTAACAAATATGCCACGCGTTGCAGTTGCGAACGACGAATCACCGATTGCGGGTTACGCCAGCCTAACACCAGCATTTCAATGCCCATGTCATCGCTTTCTAACAAATACTTCTCAGCCATGATTAAGGGGCGCTGCTCTTCGGTTTCATCTCTCACCGAACGCGGTGCCAGCTGAGTAAAATCGCGTTGCATAAAAAACATCGCGCGTTGCAAGGCTTGCAGGCTTTCGCCATGGCGCTGCGAAATCTCATCGCTACGCATAACCCCTTGCAATACTTGGTAAGCAGCCATAGTAAGCAAAGCAAAAATAACAATTGCCACCAGCATTTCTAATAAGGTAAAACCGCGCTGCTTCATCAACGGCTCACATAGCTAGTTATTTCGGCCAAGGCGGATTTTTCCTCGGCATTGCGATAAACCGAAATAGTCACTGCCACAAAATTAGGATCGCCAGTAGCTACTCCTTGTGAGCGCCAATGCCAATCAGTATCACCAAATTTTGTAGTTCCTTTTCGACTAGACGTGCCGGGCCAGGTCTTACTGAGCTTAAGCTCGGCCATTTGATTGTCGGCAATCCATAGGGCAAAGGTTTTATCTTGAATGTAAGTTAAACTGCGCAGGTTTTCTGAGGCACTTTTCATGACCGCCGTACCTGCAATGGCTAGCACCGCTAAAGCCACCATCACTTCTAGTAAGGTCATCCCCCGTTGCTTATTCATTGCTCTAGATCTCGAGCGATGGTGAGCTGACCTAAATCATCGCTGCTTACTTGCCAGCGATTAAGGCTATCTTCATAAGCAAACACCAGTTTAAAGGGCGTCACTTCACCACTACTTAGCAGCAATACTTGTGGCACTATGGTTTGTTCAACTTCCTCGGTGATGAAGTCTTTTTCAAACAAGCCATCACCTTCGAAACCTAAGGTACCACTGCCATAACCTTGTTCTTCGAGCTCCACATTTTCTAGGCTTAACTCTAGAAAATACGGTTCTTCAAATACTTTTTCTTTAAAAATTCGATCGTTAAGTTTTACCCAGCGCTGTTTTTCCATCCGCACAAACTGGTACTTTTCGGCATCACTGTAAATGCCATAATCATAGCCAGTAAGCAGCGCCTGCTCTTGAGCATATTGAATCAAAGCGGCTAAACGCTTGGCTTGTTGTTCAACGATCTTTTGCTCGCTCGAACCCGATACTGACATAACAACCGAATAGATGCCCATCGACATTAATAACAATACCAAAATAACCTCCAGCAAGGTAAAACCTTGCTGGCGATTGCGATGAGCTAAGCGAGACTTAAGCAATTTACTGATCTAAGTTCCAGTTACCAATATCGTCACTGGTACCTTCTTCGCCGTCTAAACCAGCACTAAAGATATCAATACGCCCCTTTTCACCTGGGCTAATTAAAATGTAATCATTACCCCATGGGTCTTTTTGTAGACGACGTAAGTAGCCGTCTTCTGGATAATTACGCGGCTCTGGACCAGAACTTGGTTTAGTGACCAAGGCTTCTAGACCTTGCTCAGTAGTGGGGTAACGCGAGTTATCCAGACGGTACATGTCTAAGGCATTTTCTAGAGCGATAATATCGGTTTTTGCCTTTTGAATATCGGCTTTTTCTTTGTTCCCTAATAGGTTAGGAACAACTAAACCGGCCAATATACCTAGAATTACAATCACCACCATCACCTCTAGCAAGGTAAAACCTCGGCTAGTTGCTTGAGTGTGCGTCGACTTTTGCATGTTACTTACTCCGAAATACCGGCAGGTGCTATAGCCCCACCATGTTATTAAGTTCCAAAATCGGCAATAGAATTGCCATTACGATAAATAGCACGATACCCGCCATAGTCACGATCAAGGCAGGCTCGAATATCCCTAATGCTATGTTCACTTGTGTTTCGAACTGGCGGTCTTGGTTATCTGCCGCGCGTTCTAACATTCCTTCCAATTCCCCTGAACGCTCACCACTGGCGATCATGTGTAGCATCATCGGTGGGAACAATTTGGTGGCTTCTAGTGAAGAGTGCAAACTGCCGCCTTCGCGTACTTTAGAGGCGGCATCCAATACCTGAGCACGTGCGTAATCATTGGTAAGTACTTCACCGGCAATGCCCATACCTTCTAACAAAGGCACGGCACTGGCATTCAAAATACTTAAGGTTCTAGCAAAGCGCGCGGTATTAAGCCCCTTGCTCACCTTACCCACCACTGGCATGCCTAAAATTCGCTGGTGCCATTTCATTCTTATGCTGTCTTTCTGCAATAAACGCTGCCAAAGCACCATCGCTAGCATGCCGCCAATTAAGAAGAACAGGCCATAATCACTCACTAGTTCACTCACATAAATCAAAAACTTAGTGGCGTTGGGCAGCTCCTGTCCCATGTGTTCAAACTGCGCTACAACCTTAGGTACTACCGATACCAACAGAATCGCAATAACACCTAAACACACAAAGGTAAGTACTGCTGGGTAGATTAAAGCTTGCATGGTTTTCATGCGCATCGCTTGGCGCTGCTCGGTGTAGTCGGCTAAACGATCAAGCACTTTATCTAGGTGGCCTGATTTTTCGCCTGCGGCCACCATGGCGCAATATAGTTTTTCGAATACGTCGGGGAATTCGGCCATGCTATCGGCCAAGCTGTAACCTTCTACAACTTTAGAGCGCACCCCAAGAATGATACTTTTAAGCTTGGGTTTGTCGCATTGCTGCCCCACCGCCTTGAGCGACTCTTCAATAGGCATTGCGGCCGCAACCAAAGTCGCGAGTTGGCGAGTTAATAGGGCTAAATCTGAGGTGCTAACTTTGCTTCGCAAACGAAAACCAGCGCTGGCTTTTTGAGCACGCTCAGCCACTTGCTCAATTTTGAGCGGGGTTAAGCCTTGCTCACGTAGATGAGCGCGAACCTGACGCGCCGATTCAGCTTCATGAACTCCGTTAGATTTTTTGCCCTTTTTATTAAAGGCTTGATACTCAAATGCTGGCATTAGACTAACTATCCTTCGCGGGTGACCCGCAATACTTCTTCTAGGCTAGTAATGCCCTTCAGCACTTTATTTACCCCATCTTGTCGAATACTTGGGCAACTAGAGCGCACTGCATTTTCAATTTCTTGTTCGCTGCTACCAGAGTGGATCATATCGCGCACTTCATCGGTAACCGGTAATAATTCATGAATACCAGTTCGTCCGCGATAGCCTGTGTTATTACAACTTTCACAGCCTACTGGGCGGTAAACTGTGGCATCTTTTGCAATACCTAACAGCTGATGCTCGTGCTCACTCACCAGATGGGCTTCGCAGCAATCTTGACATAAAGTACGTACTAAACGCTGCGCCAACACTGCCAATAAACTCGATGATAATAAAAACGGTTCAACTCCCATATCGCGTAAACGGGTCACCGAACCAATCGCAGTATTGGTGTGCAGAGTAGATAATACTAAGTGACCAGTTAAACTAGCTTGCACCGCAATTTGCGCGGTTTCTAAGTCACGGATCTCACCAATCATTACTACGTCTGGGTCTTGACGAAGAATAGCCCGCAAACCGCGTGCAAAAGTCATATCCACTTTGGTATTAACTTGGGTTTGACCGATGCCTTCAATATTAAATTCCACCGGGTCTTCTACGGTGAGAATGTTCCGATCTTTGGTATTAATGTCGTTAAGGCCAGCGTATAAGGTAGTACTTTTACCAGAACCAGTTGGCCCAGTAACTAAAATAATACCGTGTGGTTTTTTTAGTAGATCGCTAATCACTTCGCGGTAGTTTTCTGCCAAGCCTAGGCTTTCAAGTTTCAAACGCGAATTATTTTTATCTAGTAAACGCAGTACAACACGCTCGCCATGGCTAGATGGCATGGTTGAAACCCGCACATCTACGGCACGGCCAGCAATACGCAAAGAAATACGACCATCTTGCGGTACCCGCTTCTCAGCAATGTCTAAGCGCGCCATTACTTTAATACGCGAAACCAACAAAGCGGCAAGCTTGCGGTGCGGGCGTAAAATTTCACGCAATACGCCATCAATACGAAAACGAATCACCAGGGCTGCTTCAAAGGTTTCAATGTGAATATCACTGGCCCCTTCTTTAATCGCTTCACCTAACATGGCGTTAATCAATTTAATGATTGGTGCATCGTCTTCGGTTTCTAATAAGTCTTCATTTTCCGGAAGCTCTTCGGCCAAGGTATAGAAGTCCATATCGTTGCCGATATCTTCCATTAGCTGACGAGCTTGCGATGAATCTCGCTGGTAACCTTCGGTTAGGCGCTGTTCAAACTCTTCATCAGACAGTTGTTCGCAAGAAAATGTTTGCTGTAATACCCGACGTATTTCTAATAAGGCTTCTAACTCCACCTTAGAGTTATGGTAGACCTGCCAAGCGTCTTGTTTTTTCTCCAACATAACGCCGTAAGTTTTGGCAAACATATAAGGCAGCTGCCATCCTTCTACTCCTTCCATGTGCGGGGTATCAGATACCAAGGCCTTTTCATCTTCTAATACATTTAGCTCAGCATCTAAGTCCATTACTCGGCACTCACTTGCTCTTTGTTTGTTTGCGCTTCTTTTAGTGCTTTTTCAGCTTCTTCTTTCTTTAGGCGTTCGTTCTTTTCTTTTAAGTAATCGATGTACTCTTGCACTTCTGGCGAAACATCATCGGTTGAGTTGAATTCTGGCAGTACCGGCACTTTAGTTTCAGGCATGAGAACCACACCTAACTCTTCACGTAACAACTGTTGGGCTCGGATTTGACTATATTTACGCGAACTAATGTTTTGCATGGTGACAGAGTCACGAATAATAGTTGGACGAATAAAGATCATTAAATTACGTTTAACTTTTTTCGAGTTAGTTGAACGGAATAAGTGCCCTAATACTGGAATATCACCCAGTAGCGGAACTTTAGACTCACTCTCTTCAATTTGATCGTCTAACAAACCGCCTAAAATAACAGTATCGCCACTATCGACTAGCACTGTAGTTTGCAATTGACGTTTTGCAAATACCACATCCACTGACGTTTGGCCTTGCACCTTAGAGACTTCTTGTTCAATGGTCAGTTGAACCGCATTACCTTCGTTAATTTGCGGGGTGACTTTTAGCTTGATACCCACTTCTTTACGATCAACCGTAGTAAAAGGATTATCGTTACTACTGCTAGACGCAGATCCGGTTAATACTGGCACCTCTTCGCCAACAGTAAAAAAAGCTTCTTTGTTGTCTAGCGTGGTAATCGATGGTGTTGCTAGCAAGTTAGAGCGCGAATCATTAGCAGCCGCTTGAACTAATAGGCCCCAGTCTGCACCATTAAAACCGAAAGCAGCGCCGGAGATTTTGGCCAAAGCACTAGCTAAGCCAGAGATGTCACCGGGAGTTTCTGGATTAACGGTACAGGTTTCACCAGTACAAACAGTAGATCCTGGCGTTGGCTGAGCATCATAAATACCAGCCCCTACTTCACTAATGGATACGCCAGCATCATTAAACTGAACACCACCAGCTTTAGTGGCCCATTGCACACCAAGGCTAATACCATCACCTTCGGCTACTTCTACAATAATCGCTTCCACGTTTACTTGGGCACGGCGAATATCTAACTGGTTAATCACGCCCTCAAGGGTTCGCATGTTGTCTGGCTGAGCGGTAATTACCAAAGTATTGGTATCTTCGTGGGCTTCAATTGAGAAGTTGCCACGTGAGTTGCTGGCATTGGTTTTCTTACTCCCACCAGCAGCTTCCGCCGCGACGGTCTCACTAACACCTTTAAGTACATCAACCAAGTCGCCTGCTTTGGCATACTTCAAGTAAAAAACACGGGTATTACCGTAGGTTTCTAATTCACTATCAAGTTTTGCCACTAAGCGAACAATTCGTGCTCGCGCGCTAGGTTCACCCGATACCACAATACTGTTGGTGCGTTCATCCGCTACCACTTTTGGGATTAGCAAACTAGCAGTAGCGCCTTTTGCACCGGTACTTGCGGTAAGTGACTCGATAATTCTGACTAATTCTCCCGCTGAGGCAAACTTAAGGCGAACAATATCCACCTCTTGGTCCCCGGCTTTATCTACTCGGCGAATAATTTCAACTAAACGATTAACCACGGCTGCGCGGCCAGTAAGCATAATTACGTTTGATGGATCGTAGTGCACCACGTTACCGCCACCAGCATTATCATTTAGCTGGCGCAACAAAGGCGCTAGTTCACGTACCGATACATTGAGTACTGGTACCACTCGGGTAACCATTTCATCGCCCAAGGCTTGATCATCACGGTCAACCACCGGAATCGCTCCGGCTTTAGCGTCTTTAGCTCGCACAACTTTGGTTACGCCGTTTGGCATATCAATAACCGCAAAGCCATAAACGTCTAACACACTTAAGAAAAACTGATAGTACTGTTCTTCGGTCAATAAATCGTAACTACGCACATTAACCTTACCGCGTACCGCAGGGTCTACGATGATAGTTTTGTTGAGATTACGTCCAACCGTGGTAATGAATTCACTAATATCAGCGCCTTTAAAATTGGCAGAGAACTCGGTGGCACTCACGACACCACAAAGACCTAATCCAATTAGGCCAACAAGGCTGTGGCGAACAAAGCGTAAGGCTTGCAACTTCATGTTTAAAAAATCTCCGGTACTATTCATCTGGCAGGCTGAAAAATACATCCTGCAACTGGCCATTGCGCTCTACGGTAACAGTTATATCCGTTAGCTCCGCCATTTCTTGCATCACTTGCATTGCTTGCGCATTGTCGCGCAGGTCATATCCATTAAGAGCTACAGCTAAATCATTTGCCTTCAAGCCCACTTGTTTAAACAAAGCAGCATCTTTACCGGGATTAATCCGATAACCACTTAAAGAGCCATCTTTACGAACCGGCGAAATACGAATGTAATCGGTTAGCTTTGAAGGGTCTTTTAATACTTCTTTTACGTCGACAGTAGCTGAACTGCTATTGTTAGCGGCCTTAGGATTGCGCTTAGCAGTGTTTGTATTAGACCTAGATTGTGACGTTTTGTCTTCAGGATCGAGCAATAAACTCTCGTACACCCCACGATGCAGTAAAATAACACGATCAGTCTGAATCTCTTTTATGACAGCTTGAGTACCGTTAATCGATTCATCTACACCATAGGTCTGTTGCTTGCCACGGTGTTCTATAATGGCAAGCGCTTTAGTTTGGTCACTGCTTGCAACCAAACCTGAAAGAGTTAGCTTTAATGAGGTTTTGGGTGCATCAGTTGAAGCAGGCGCTTTAACAACTGGCGCAGCCTTTTTAGCTTGATACTCACCGAACAAATGTAACTTGGTTAGGCCAGATAAGTCTACTTGAGCTGCTTTATTACTAGATTGAACCTGCAGCGGAACCCAACGAAAAGCTGGTGAAGGCGTTGGCACTAATAACCAAGTAATAGACGCCAACTGATAAGCGGCAAAACACATCAATAGTAATGTGATAACTGCGCTGCTCTTTTGCGAAGGAACGTAACGAGCAAGTTGAGTAGAAAAAGATTTAATATCCATTTATTCGTTATAATACATCTGTCATCGTTAACCGATTCTCGATCATCCTTATGAAAAAACTATGGCAAGGCACCTCATACAGAGGGTTCTTCATTCTAAAGGGACTTAGGCGTAGAACAAGAGCCGCAAGTGTAAATTTTGCATTTAATTGGACTTTTATCAGTTTTCTGCTAGTTAACGCACTAATCCAAGCCATAGCTAGCACGCATAAAACTGATATAATTTAATAGATAGTATATAAGCCAGCCAAGACTTAGCATGAATTCACAAAACTCTAACAACTCTGCACCACGCATCGACAAGTGGTTGTGGGCAGCACGATTTTATAAAACCCGCGGCTTAGCTCGAGATATGGTGATGGGCGGAAAAGTGCACTATAACCAGCAGCGTTGTAAGCCAAGTAGAAATGTAGAAGTGGGTGCTACTATTAGTTTGTGGCAAGGCCAACAACAAATAGAAGTAGTTGTGCAGCAGCTAAGTGATAAACGAGGCCCAGCGCCTCAAGCACAGCTACTATATCAAGAGACAGAACAAAGCCTTAAAAAGCGCGAGCAATATGCAATGCAACGCAAGCTCATGGCACAAAACGCCAGCCCAGAACGTCGACCCGATAAAAAGCAACGTCGGCAAATTATTCAGTTTAAACAACAGTAGTCAGGCCTAAATCATGAAGCAAGACATTCTAAATCGTTACTTATTCGAAGATTACAATCTACGTGGCGAATTGGTGCAATTGCAACAAAGCTACCAAGAAATCATCGAACAACAAAATTACCCAGCGCCTGTGCAAACCTTATTAGGCGAAATGCTAGCAGCAACTTGCTTGCTAACCGCAACCTTAAAGTTTGAAGGCGATATAACCGTGCAATTACAAGGTAATGGCCCACTAAGTGTGCTAGCTGTAAGTGGTACCGACCAACAACAAATGCGCGGCATTGCACGTTATGAAGGCGCTATCGACCCAACTATTGGCTTTGCCGATTTAGTGGGTCAAGGGCACATTGTGATTACTATCACCCCTACTCAAGGCGAGCGCTACCAAGGCATCGTAGAAATCAATCCACAAGGCGTTGCAGCCAGCATCGAAGCCTACTTCCAGCAATCAGAGCAACTAAATACTAAGCTTTGGTTATTCACTGGCATGTTTGATGGCCGCCCTCACGCTAGCGGTTTGTTTTTACAAGCATTGCCAGCCAGCAAAGAAGAAGATGCAGAGCACTTTGAACTCATATCCACCTTAAGTGAAACAACCACCGCTCAAGAGAGTTTTGAATTAGATGCAGAACAACTTCTATTCCGCCTGTATCACGAACACAAAGTGCGCGTTTACGAGCCACAAGATGTTTGCTTCAAATGCAGCTGTTCACAAGAACGTTGCGAAACCGCTTTAGCTAATATTGATCACAAAGAATTGCTCGAAATTTGCCATGAAAGAGGCCATATTTCGATGCATTGTGACTACTGCGGACACGACTATAGTTTTAACGAAGCCGACATTGAAAACATTTTCACGCGCAATATATCGACAAACCCTGCCAAAATTCATTAAACTGACCTTAGGAAGTGCGGTGGCAATCGCATTTCCTAAATAGAACCCTAATAACCATAAAAAAAGTGCTGGTAATTTGACCCCCCTCTCTTTTTGGTACCACTAAAGGGATAGAATCAGAGCCAACACCCAATAAAAAAACAATATAAATCTTACCTCTCTACCTACAGGAGACTGCTATGCTTGACGTTGCAGAAAAAGATCAGGTTATCGACCTGGCTCAATACGGCATTAAAGATGTGTCGGACGTGGTGTACAACCCCTCATACGAAGAACTATTCAAGGAAGAAACTCGACCAGAGCTCACGGGCTACGAACGCGGTATTGTTACTAAAACAGGTGCTGTTGCTGTAGACACAGGGATCTTCACTGGGCGCTCGCCAAAAGATAAATACATCGTACTTGACGATACCACCCGCGACAGCATGTGGTGGACCTCTGAACAAGCTAAAAACGACAACAAGCCAATAGATCCCGCGGTTTGGGCCGACCTTAAAAAAACCGTGACCGACCAACTCTCTGGCAAACGTTTGTTTGTGGTAGACACCTTCTGTGGTGCTAATCCAGATACTCGTTTAAAAGTACGCTTTATTGTTGAAGTGGCATGGCAAGCTCACTTTGTGACCAATATGTTCATTCGCCCAAGCGCTGCAGAGCTAGAAGACTATGAGCCAGACTTCGTAGTAATGAACGGATCTAAAACCACCAACAAAAAGTGGAAAGAACACGGCCTAAATTCTGAAAACTTCACTGTATTTAACATGACAGAGAAAATGCAAGTGATTGGTGGTACATGGTACGGCGGCGAAATGAAGAAAGGCATGTTCGCCATGATGAACTACTACTTACCACTCAAGGGTATGGCCTCCATGCACTGCTCGGCCAACGTCGGAGAGGCCGGCGACACGGCTATTTTCTTTGGTTTATCTGGTACCGGTAAAACCACTCTATCTACCGATCCGAAACGCCAATTGATTGGTGATGATGAGCACGGTTGGGATGACGAAGGTGTATTTAACTTTGAAGGGGGCTGCTACGCTAAAACCATTAAGTTAAGTAAAGAAGCCGAGCCCGATATCTACAACGCCATCAAGCGAGATGCTTTGTTAGAAAACGTGACGGTGCGCAATGATGGTAGCGTAAACTACGATGACGGTTCTAAAACCGAAAATACACGAGTTTCTTACCCCATTCATCACATCGAAAATATCGTTAAGCCAGTGTCTAAAGCAGGCCATGCGAAGAAAGTTATTTTCTTAACCGCCGATGCCTTTGGTGTATTACCGCCAGTAGCGAAACTTACTCCAGAGCAAACAAAGTACCACTTCTTATCTGGCTTTACTGCCAAATTAGCGGGTACAGAGCGCGGCATCACTGAGCCAACCCCTACCTTCTCGGCATGTTTTGGCGCAGCCTTCCTTACATTACACCCAACTAAATACGCCGAAGTATTAGTTAAACGTATGGAAGCCGCAGGAGCAGAAGCTTACTTAGTAAATACCGGTTGGAATGGCACAGGCAAACGTATTTCAATTCAAGATACTCGCGCAATTATTGACGCCATTTTGGATGGTTCGATTGAACAGCAAGAAACCAAGCAGTTGCCAATCTTTAATCTAGAAATACCTACAGCCCTTCCTGGTGCAGATAGCGAGATCCTCGACCCTCGCGATACTTACCAAGATCCATTGCAGTGGGAAAGCAAAGCAGAAGATTTAGCCCAGCGCTTTATCAAAAACTTTGCTAAGTACACCGACAATGCCGAAGGTCAAGCACTAGTAGCTGCTGGACCACAACTGGACTAGTTAAACGCTAAGCATAAAAAACCAGCCCGCAGGCTGGTTTTTTATATCCGAATCTTAACGACCCGATTTAAATTTGGTCCACAAACGGGTACGAGTGCGCTCAACTTTTGGTGGGATACTCACAAAACCAAACAAGTGCTCAGACGCTTCTTCGGTTGGGTAAATGCCTTCGTGGCCGGCAATTTCTGGGTCAATTAAGGCTGTCGCTTTAAGATTAGGATTGGCATACCAAACGTAATCAGTCACCTTGGCAATCACTTCTGGGCGTAATACATAGTTAATAAAGGCATGAGCATTTTCTGGGTGCTTGGCATCTTTAGGAATGGCAAACATATCAAACCACACACCTGCGCCTTCTTTAGGAATGATGTATTCAAGCTCAACACCATTGTTTGCTTCGGCAGCACGGTCGCCAGCCATTAATACATCGCCAGACCAACCAATCGCGACACAAATGTCGCCACTGGCTAAATCGTTAATGTACTGCGAAGAGTGGAAGTATCGAATGCTCGGGCGTAGTTGCTCCATTAAGCTTTCAATCTCACCTTTGTAATCGGCCGATTTACTGCTGTTTGGCTCTTTGCCCATGTAGTTGAGCATAGACGCCACTACTTCACTTGGCGCATCTAAATAAGCAATACCACACTGGCTTAACTTAGCGGCAATTTCAGGGTCAAACACTAAAGACCAAGAATCTAGCTCTGCATCTTCACCTAAAATCTCTTTCACCTTATTCACGTTGTAACCAATGCCGGTGGTACCCCACATATAAGGAATACCGTATAGATTACCCGGATCGTAAGCTTCTAAGGTAGCGAGCAATTTAGGATCAAGGTTGTCCCAATTGCTTAGCAGGCTGCGATCTAGCTTTTGATAAACCCCTGCCGTAATTTGACGAGCATAAAAATCGTGCGACGGTGAAACAATATCAAAGCCAGTACTGCCAGATAGTAACTTAGCTTCTAATACTTCATTGGAATCAAATACATCATACACAACTTTAATACCGGTTTCTTTTTCAAACTCAGCAATGGTGTCTTCGGCAATATAATCAGTCCAATTATAAACATTTAGTACTTTCTCTTCTTGAGCAATTACTCCGCCAGCATTAATAGCCAACAGGCTTACCAGCAACATGTTTAGTTTATTCACTCATGCAATCCTCGTGGTGGTGTGATAATTATTGTCTGTAGATCTTCGCGCTTAAACATTGTGTGAGAAAAACCAGCTCGAAAGATCAACAGCCCCCTAATCACGCAATAGTTAATTTAGTGTAGTAAAGCTTTCACCTCAGGCAAAACCAGTTAAATTTAGCCTGTAATGAAATCTCGCGAGATAGTAACGGTAAATTTATCTAAACCCAAGTGCTGGCTGGCTAACAATTATCCAAAAAAGCGCTTTGAAAAGGCTTTACACACCGCTAAAATTGACGATTAACTAAATTTTTGAGTTAACTGCGTGCATACAGGACTAAGTCGCGCTTAACACATATAGGAAGGAAGACTTTCAAAACAATGATTAGCGACCAACAAATAGAGACTATTCGTCTGCAACTCGTCGAGCAATTGAACGAAACTGAACAACGTCTTGAGCAAGACAGCCAGCTATTTAAAGACAAAGAAGATTCTGGTGATGACGTAGACCGCGCCAATCAGGAAGAGTCTCAACAACTGCAGTTGAACCGTCGCCAACACGACCTTGCCCATGTTAAAAGCATTAAAGATGCATTACGCAGGATTGAAGAACAAGACTACGGATTTTGTGAGGGCTGTGGCGAAGACATTAGCGTTGCCCGTTTAAATGCCCGTCCAGAGTCTCGCTACTGCATCGATTGCCAAGATTATCGCGAACGTAAGAACAGCCAATACGCTTAATTGAGCCATTTAGCTAAATAATCTTAGTATTCCTCATTAAGATCATATTCACTGACTCTGCTCGCTGTTATAATTCTGTTCCGATTTCACATCGGATTAGGATCTGCGAGCATGAACAACCCGCTTTATCAGAAGCATATTATCTCCATCCCTGATTTATCCCGTCAGGAACTCGAATTAATCGTCGACACCGCCCAAAGTATTAAGCAACAACCCCGTCCTGAGTTATTAAAAAACAAAGTTGTTGCTAGCTGTTTTTTTGAAGCCTCAACCCGTACTCGCTTGTCATTTGAGACCGCCGTTCAGCGCTTAGGTGGCAGTGTGATTGGTTTTGCCGATGGCGGAAATACCTCGCTGGGTAAAAAAGGCGAAACCTTAGTGGATTCGGTAAAAGTGATTTCGTCATACAGTGACGCGTTTTTTATGCGCCACCCACAAGAAGGCGCAGCCCGTTTAGCCAGTGAATTCTCTAGCGTACCAGTTGTGAATGGCGGAGATGGCTCCAACCAGCATCCCACCCAAACCTTGCTCGACTTATTTACCATTTACGAAACCCAAGGCTCACTTGAGGGCTTAAAAGTGGCCTTTGTTGGCGACTTAAAATATGGCCGCACCGTGCACTCTCTCACTCAAGCTCTGTCACTATTTGGTTGCGAGTTCTACTTTATTGCACCTAAAGCACTGGCAATGCCTGATTACATTATCGAAGAGCTGAATGAACGTGAAATCACCTACAGCCTGCACGACAGCATAGAAGAAGTAGTCAACGAGCTAGATATTCTTTACATGACACGGGTGCAAAAAGAGCGCTTCGACGAAACCGAATACCAGCACATGAAATCTAGCTTCATTTTACGAGCCAACATGCTTGAACAAGTAAAAGATAATCTGAAAATTTTGCACCCATTGCCACGGGTAGACGAAATTACTACCGATGTAGATACCACACCTTATGCCTATTACTTCGAGCAAGCAGAAAATGGCGTTTACGCTCGCCAAGCCTTACTCGCATTAATCATGACCAATGAATTTGGAGCGCAATAATGAAGAAGAAGCTGCAAGTAGAAGCCATTGCGCATGGCACCGTAATTGACCACGTTCCTGCTGGCCAAGGCATTAAAATTCTTAAGTTCTTTCAACTCTCGGCTGCGCAAGAGCGAATCACAGTAGGCCTTAACTTACCCAGTGGCGAGCAACAACAAAAAGACCTAATTAAAGTTGAAAATACGGTGTTTGACGAGAACCAAGCCAACCAATTAGCTTTGTTTGCGCCCAATGCCACCATTAATGTGATTGAAGATTTTGAAGTAGTGCGTAAGTTTCATGTGTCTACACCTGAACAGGTAAAAGGTGTATTTGCCTGCCCAAATAGTAACTGCATTAGCCATAACGAACCTATCGACAGCAACTTTTATGTGCGCCACCAGCAGCAAGACATCAAGCTAAAATGCCATTACTGCGAAAAGAGTTTCGATCGAAGCCTATTCTCAGAGCTAGATTAATCGCTTATTATAAAAGCAAAACAGAGCATTTATCACTCTGTTTTGCCACCAAGCCACCAATAAAATTCGCCTTTTAATCATTAATAAATCAAAAACTGCTAAAAACCAAGCATGTTCTGTTCTAAGTGCTCATTCTAAATACAAGCTTCACAAATATTACTGTTACAAAGTGCTTAGCTTACGTTATGGTTAAGCTATAAATATCTTGATCTATTTAACAACTATCAACGTAAATAGAGTAATTCAAACTAATGATTTAGCTAAGATTACCTGATACAAGGATGTGACTAATGTTCAAACGAGTAAGTTCGCTGCTCTGTTGTAGTATGCTATTTAGTTTCACTGTCGACGCCCGCCCTTTAGCAGATGAGCCGGGCTGGTCTGCTACAATTAACTTAAACGTGGGTTACGTAAGTGGTAAAAATCAGTTTTCGACTGATGACGATAATCAAATTACCGACGACCTAAACAACAATGGGAAAAGCACAAGCTCTGCGATTGCCTATCCATTATTGCGGGTAGACTACACAACTCAAGACTTAAAGAATCAGTTTTTCTTGGGTAACAGTCGTGAGAACTTAGGTCGAGCACAGTTTCAATACGAACTAGGTTATACCCGTGTTATCAGCGAGCGCAGCAAAGTTACTGCTGCTTACTTTCCAGAACTTCCTTTGCTTAACGATACTTGGAGCGATCCTTACTTAACCGGTCAAGCGCGCCAAAAAACCGATGAGAACTATCAAGGTGGCCGCCTGCGTTTTGAATCCATTGCCGACAGCCCACTAACACTTGAATATGTTTACGCCAACCGCACTGTAGATAACGAACAGAGCGGTGTGAGCATTTCAGATTTAAGCCAAAGCGATATTGAGTCACTAAAACGCGATGCCGACTTGCATCGATTGATTGCAGAAACCTTTGTTCCACTATCAAGAAAGTGGTTTTTAGCTCCCGCGGTGGCTTATACGACCGCTAAAGCCGACGGCAGCGCCAATGATTTCGACCAATATACTTTACGTATAACCAGTATTTACCGTTCGGGTCCACATGTATTCACATTAAATACGGAATATGGTCAAACCAAATTTTCAGGTAGTAACCCTGTGTTTAATAACCAGACCCAGAAAGATGATAAATTATCAGTATTTGGTATTTATGTATTTAACGAACCTTTTGGCTGGAAAAACACTATGTTTAACCTACTAGGTGGTTACAACGATACCGACTCAAATATAAACTTTTACGACAGCAAAGGCGGCATTGCAGCCCTTGGCTTTGGTTACAAATTTAAGTAGACCTATCGCAAATGCTTAGAGATACAAAAGGCAGTTGAGCTGCCTTTTTGTATCAGAAATCAGCTAAATCCAACTCCGCAAAATAGATAGCGGTTTTCTCTTCATGACTAGAGTAGTAGCTGCAATATACCGTGTTGCCCCGCTGCACCAAACCAGGGTAACTAGTATCGCCATCGGAAGGCAGCACTTGAAACTCTTTTAGCAGAGCCTTATCGGCGTCTAACCAACACAAGCTAGTACGCACGGGTTGATATAAACGCATAGCACAGAGCAAACGGCCATCATCAAGTTTTATCATCACTGGGCCACCAATTTGCTGCTGTAAATCTTGCCATTGCCAATCTAGATACGGTGGCTTGGCATAACCCAGCTGCCCGGTACCGGTATCTTTATCACGACGCAATAAACACAATGCTGAACCATCATCCAATAAACACAAGTCATGTTCATTGGGATACGCCAAACCATTTTGCTGCAAGCTGAATAAAGGATCCAAGTACAACTGATAGTTACCCGGTTGGTCCATTCGATAAAGACTTACCTTATCTAAACTATAATTATAAGCGACTGAATAAGCAGTATCGGCTAAGTAACGGCTACGCCATAACCACATCCCAGCATCACCTTGAGCACTTAGAACGCTCCAAGTTTCACCATCATCTGACCATGCGATATAACTTTGTAAATCAAACTTCTCGCTGCTGCGGTTTACCCCTGCGCAAGTCAATAACAACCGTCCGTCAGGGCTTTCAACCAATTTCGGGTCACGTAAATCAATACCTGGTAGATGAATTAACGCTGCCGACTCAAAGCGAGTGTCATCTGCTACACGTCGTA